>CAZGXS010000007.1:2005-18831 GCA_964529935.1 uncultured bacterium
TGTTATTCTCCAATAACATTCATAACCAGAGCTCCCAGCGGCTGGACGCTGCCTTGCAAGCTCCCATTTTCTACCGTGTAAACTTGTCCGCTAAAAATATCCTTAAAGCTCATCCCATCTGCAATAATCTCTTCGGGCAAGTTTAAATCAAACTTTTTCTCTTCCAGAGAATTATTTAATACCACGATGACTTTACAGTCAAAACGATGTTTTAAATAGGCCCAGAGATCATCTTCAACCAGCAAATCTCTGTGCCAGCCCATAGTTAAGGCGAGAGAGCCCCGTCTGTGTTTATTTAATAAGCTTACATGCTCAAAAACAGATTGTTGTTCATCTGAAAGCCCGGTAAACCTCATCATTCTTCTGTTGTCCGGGTCAGCTGCGCCGGGCATCCCTATTTCATCGCCATAATATATCTTGGGAATGCCGGGATTTGTTAAAAGAAAGGTGAAGGCTAACTTCAACCTCTGGTAACTTAAAGGATTGTCGACCTCAGGCGGGCTCACCCAGCCGTTGGCAACACCTACTATATCGCCATCGGCAAACGATATGAATCTGGGTTTGTCATGGCTCCCTATAAGTGTGGCCATATGGTAAATATCGCTATATATACTCATTGAACTGGCAAGTTCCGCGCTGAGCACATGAAAATTGCTTTCTCCCAGGGCAAAGACATTTCTTGCATGCCAGTGAAGGGGAAAATCAAATTGCCCGTCCATTCCGCCCGGAACTAGAAAAGTGTTGATAACATCCCTGGAATCAATTGTTTCCCCAACCAGGAAAAAGCATATACCGGTCTCTAATTCCAATAAATTTATTCTTTCCGATAAGCTCTGCCAGAAGTGGTGCGGTATATGTTTTACCGCATCCAGGCGAAGGGCATCAAAGCCAAACTTTTCTATCCACCAGATAGCGTTATCCACAACCGCCTCCACCGCTTCGGGTGAAGCGCAAAAATCAAAAGAGGGAAGAAACCCATCAAACCAGGTAGTAAACGGATGTTTATCAAATTGTCTGATGTTCTTGCGCCCGTCAGGCAGTTCTAAGGTACCAAACCACTCAGGATGTTCCTTATGCCAGGGATGGTCCTGGTGGACATGATTGAAAACCATATCGGCCATTACTTTCATACCGCGCTCATTAGCTGTATCTATAAGTTTTTTCAGCTCTTCTTTTGTGCCGAAATTTTCTTCAACCTCTACATGCGATATGGGCCAGTATCCATGAAAGCCGCTCCAATATCTATGCGGCGACAGATAGTCTCTCCAGGCCTGGGGCGGATTATTATTCACTGGAGAAATCCACAAAATGCATACCCCGAGTCTAGCGAAATACCCCTCTTCTATTTTCTGGATAATCCCCATCCAGTCACCCCCTTTAAAGTTTGACTTTGCAGGAAGCAAGGGGTTGTCCACCACAGGGCTATCATTAGCGGGGTCAGCATTATAGAACCTGTCCACCACGATACTATATATAATCCTCTCCGGCCAGGATAGATCGGTGGAGAAATTTTTCAAGACCCTCTTGGTGTCTGTTATGTTTCCATCTGCATCTTTAGCCCAGATAAATAGGTTTTCCAGCCCCTCCCCCACAGGAAGCGTGAGAGTAACAGCTGACTGCCTGAAGCTCTCAGTCCATTTTTCACCGAGAAAGAAGGCAAACATTTTTTGGTAATCTGCATCTTTGGAGGCCACAAATTTAACCTCCCAATTGCCGTCAACGATCTCTTCGCTTACTCCGTAAATAGCCGGAAATTTTGGAACTTCCATTTCCACAACAGAATTAAAGCCGCCAAACCCATCCGGCTCACTCAAAGGATTGGCCATATTCTGCAGCCAATTTCCATCAATAACAAATTTATAAATGTGCCGGCCCGGTGAAAGTTCTTTGGTAAGGGAATAAATACCATCGCCATCTTCATCTTGGAGGAAATTCCTGTCTGTCCGCCAATGATTGAAAGAGCCGGCAAGGGCAATTGTTCCCACTTCATATAGGGGGGTATGTTTAAAGGTGTGAGATAATTTTTCTCTCACTAAAAGGGGAAGGCCGAGAAGTCGCTCTTCCTCCGGGGAGATAAGGTGCAGGTCGACAAAGTAAAGCCCGCTTTTTTCTGGAAGGGTTAACTGAAAAGAAGCACCCCCGAGATGCTGAAAGCCCTCAAAGTCAGAGGAGATATACTCTATGCCCTTCATCAGGTGACCCAGGCTAATAGTTATTGTTTGAGAAACTTTACCTTCTACGGGTTCGGGATGTCTGGCCTCTAAAGGATAGCCCGACAACCCCAAAAAAAACAGCAAGGACACTATGCTTATACTTAAAATTTTCATCTGGAAACAGCCTCCTTTTTTTGCAGGGCGTCACAAAAGTGACGCTCCTGATTAAAAAAGCTCAAGAGATCCGCATAGCTCATTAGAAGTAATTACTCAGGTTCAAGTTCCGCGGTTCAAGATTAGAAAACGATGAAGATAAGCCAGTATAAAGATAAGGTGAGCAACCGTGAACCTGGCAACCCGGGTAAGTTACTATTAGAAATTATACGCTCTGTTGGCGAAGAAAAGCGCCTCTCTGGGCCCTACCCGGACAGTAACTATCCCCTGACGGGATTTATAATCCGCTCTGCCTTCAAGGGAGAGAACATTTATCGTGTGATAGTCATTTATAAAAATGGCCGTGGTCTCAGCGTGAAGGGGGCTTATCTGAGTATACCGGGCCCTGTTAATGGCTTTTATTTCCCCCTCGGCGTTAATAATATCCCAGAGGTTTTCCTTGCTGGGGATATTGACCTTCTGGGGCTCATCGGAATTATTGGTAACGATATAGACAACTTCGTCGCCCAAAACCCTCTTGTGTATCACAATATTCCTTTCATTGTCCACCATTACAGGATACAGCCCTCCGATTCTAAGCGCCGGGTAGGTGTTTCTGATGGCAATCAGTCGCCGGAGATAATTTTTCAAATTATAGTTGATCTCATATTCGTTTTCAAATTCTATATCACCCCACCACATTGATTTTCTGTTATGCGGGTCATCCGCTCCCCACATACCAACTTCCTCTCCGTAATAAATGGCCGGCGCCCCGGGGAAAGCAAACTTAAATGTCCAGATAAGTCTCATTATATGAAAATCCCTTTCCGTGGGCGCGGATATGTCATAATCCCTGCCGCACTCGTCTTGGGTGCGGTTTTGGGCATCAAAGGGCCTATCGGGGTTTCGTATCATGGAGAGAATTCTGTCGGTATCATGAGAGTTGGTAAGGTTATACTGGACCAGGGTTGCCTGATGGGGATGTCTCAGGACAAGCTCGAACACCCTTTGGTTAAACTCTTCTGCTGAAATCTTGGTCTCTTGATCGATAAAATAATCCACAAGAATCATTGCCAGTTGATAGTTCATTACTGAATCAAATTTATCGCCTCGTAGCCACCCCTCGGCATTTCCCCATACCTCGCCTATTAACAGCGCCTCAGGGTTTAATTCCCTTACCAGCTTCCTCCAATCTCTCCAGAAAGGTGAGGCCACATCCATAGGCACATCAAGCCGCCAGCCGTCGACCCCGGCAAAATTACCAATGCCAGGCTTCATCCATCTTCTGGTAACATTAAAGATAAAATCCCTTACCGGCGGAACAAGCCCATACTCATCCTCCTTGAATACAGGCAGTCCCCCGAAACCGGCCCATCCCTCGTAGCCTCTTCCCAGGTGGGCATAGCTTTTAAATTCCTCCCAGTCAGTTACCACAAACCAGTCCTTATAAAGCGACTCCTTGTCTCTCTCCTTCAGGTCCACAAACGGCGCAAATCCTTCCCCGGAATGATTCCACACGCCATCTATGACTACCCTTATGCCATGTGCGTGAGCAGACTCAATAAATTTAAGGAAGTATTTATCAGTAGGCGTCCATTGCCAGGTGTCGGGGTCGGTCAAGATTTGATTTTCAATTTTGTCTATATCGCCCTTTTGATAAAAATTGTCGTCAATATGGATAAAGCAGTCGGCATCATATTTATGGTGAGTATTCGATTCAAAAACAGGGTTAAAATAGATAGCGGTTATGCCGAGGTGTTGCAAATAAGAGAGCTTCTCCTTCACCCCAGTAAGGTCGCCTCCGAACATTCTGTCCCAGATAACATGGTAAAAACCGTATTCTTCTTCCCTCTCCGTAGGTCTATACCAATCGCGGCCCCAGGGCAAAGTGTTCTCCGGGTCGTTCTCAGGATTGGCGTTTCTAAATCTGTCTATCATTATCTGATACCAGACCACATGCCTGGCCCACTCAGGGGTGTGAAAGAAGTCGGCAAAGGTATCCTTGCTTACAAACTTGTTTACGGAACCTCCTGGGCCGGAGGATCCTTCTCCGCCGTAATACTTTACCATTTCTCCATCTCTGATCAAAAAATAAAAGGCCAGGTCATCCTGGAGGGTCCGGATGTGGGTAACAAAATAATCAAATCTGGGCCCGGAAACCATTCTGAAAAGCCGGTAACTCTCTTTTTCGGCGCCAGCTATAAAGAGCTTAACTTCTTCAACATCGTTTGTCGCTGTCCGGAAAGCGATTCTTACCTTATTTTCCCCATAGGGATTGAAATGTTTCACATTATCTAAAGCAAACCTCAGCCCTTCTTCTCTTATAACGTCATCGCCGATAGTTTCATCAAACTCAACTTCGTATGCCTCGCCGATTTTAAGGATGGAGTTAAAACCTCCGTGACCGTCCTCTTCCTTTAGAGGGTTGGCGGGATTGTGTAACCAGTCAGTTCCATCTACTACAAACTTGTAAAGATGCCTTCCCTCTCTTAAGCTTAATGTCGTTCTCCAGATATCTTCCTCTTCAAAGTATGTCATCCTGTGAACGGTGGATGACCAGCCGGCAAAATCGCCTGTTACATAAACAAACTCAGCTCTTTCCGGTGGCCTAAACTCAAAAGTTACCTCAACATCACTTGCCTTTAAAGTGCCGGCACCGATAAAAATTAAGGCCAGAATAAAAAACAATTTGGTTTTCATAATTTCAGATCTCCTTTATTTTGAAGTTCTCCACCCTTATCATTGAGCCATCAACCATCTCAAGATACCAACCGCCCCTCTATTTTTGTCAATAAACAAGAACCTGCTTTGCCTCCTTACTGCTTACCTGCTCATTGTTCCTTCTCCCATTTTAGCAAGAATAATCTTAATACCTTATATCAGAGCCATCCCCACCTGTCAAGCATTTTAATTGCGAAAAATCCTATAAAGATTTCTTGGCTCTGCCTGTTCTGTTCTGGTAATATTCATTAGGAATGGCCTTCCCTCATAACAGGAAGTAGAATGACGGTTCTTTCATCAGAGCCTTTTATAGATGGATTATTATGATAAAAAATATCGGTGTATTAACGAGTGGTGGGGATTGCTCCGGGATGAACGCCTGTGTCCGGGTGGTGGTGAGGACAGCCATCTCCCCTGCCCTTACTCTCCCCCCTTCTCCTTCTTCTTTTCCTCCTTACCTCTCTTAGCTTCCTCTTTTTTGGTGGCGATCTTATCCTTGAGGGAACTTATTCCAGCGGCCACAGCTATTAAACCACCACCGACTAAGCTCAGGGATAGAAAACCTACAATTAAGTCCCGAGCCTCTGGCCAGGCGTGACCCAGGAACCATGAACCTGGAATCGGTGGAATCAGCCAAAGAATCCCAATAAGGGTTGCCAATAACCCCAGCAGAACAGTTAACATTCACCTCACCTCCTCCCTAAAAATTTTATAACCTTACTACTCAAGATTCTATCTCCTATCCCCTCTCCTGTCAAATAAAATCTTTCTTGGTTATTTCCTTACCGAATTCATCAATTTGCAGTATCTTGTAGAAGGAACAGGGTCGGATATCAATAACAATTCCCTGATTTTAAAGGTAATCTATGAGAAGGTGAGCCTCCTTCTCACCAGCGAAGGGAGGAACTTTCGGGTGAGGACTATGTAAGTAATTAGGGCAACCCCTTAAGTCCCTATCCTGACCGGGCTAACGAGGGATTTCAGGATAGCAATAGCAGAGAGGATAGCCAGGAAGCTGGTTTTGGGGTTGGAAGGGGAAGGGAGGTTCTCCGTCCGACTGATTAATCTCCCGAATTCTCCTTCTACCTCGACCTCATGAACATTCCGGAAAATTTTGGGGTCGGCGATGATTCTCACCCTAGTCTTGGCAGCCCCAATTCCTGCTAAGCTGAGGGTAGCAGCGACGTTTATGTTCCGGGGGAAACCTTTTACCGCTTCCTCGGCGGTCCCTTCAAAGACTACTCTTTCCTCCCTCAGGGAATTTAAATCAATCCCTTTCTCCAGCAGATAGGGAGCCCCTTTCAAACCGGCAGGAGGCTTACGGGTAGTCAGAGTAACGGAATCTATCCTGCCGGCAGCAGCAGATTTAACTCCGTCCAGGCCCGCCAGGGCTCCCGAGGGCAGGTAAATCCGACAATTTTTCTCCCGGGCCAACTGGAAGAGGCTTTCCTTGCCTAAGAGTCCGCCCACGCTCATCACCAGTATATCTTTGCCCTGGATTAAGGTTTTCTCCGCTATTTCGGCGGAGACAGAGGGGGAAGCACACTCTATTACTAAGTCAACCTGGTTAATCAATTCCTCAAGGGGGAGAGCTGGAGGGGCAGAGGGAAGGGAACCAGATAAGCTCTTAATTTTCTCTTCGTCAATATCGGCGATAGCTACCAAATCCGCTTCCGGGATCTGATGACCTATGGCTCTGCCCAATTCCCTGCCGATGGCTCCACAGCCAATGATTCCTATTTTTAGCTTCATTTCTCTTTTGAAAAGGGGACAGGCTACTTTTTTTCTTCTCGTAAGTAAATCTATTAAAAAGTAGCCTATCCCCTTCTTATCCTATTCTTCTCATCTGCAAAAATTATTCTAGGCTTATGAACTTTCGCTTTCTCACTGTCCATAATGGCATAGGAAATAATCAGGATAGTATCTCCAGGCTGACCCCAACGCGCCGCCGGGCCGTTGAGGCAAATAGTTCCCGAGTTCTTCTTGCCAGGCATACAGTAAGTCTCCACCCGGCTTCCATTATGGAGATTCACCACTTGCACTCGCTCATAGGGAAGGATATCCGCAGCCTGGAGCAGCGCTTCATCAATGGTGATGCTACCCATGTATTTTAAATTGGCATCAGTAATCGTTGCCCCGTGAATCTTGGATTTGCACATTGTCCGCTGCAATTCTATTTACCTCCAGTGTCAGAAAACAGAAGATAGGTTTTCTCTGCTCTCTGCTCTCTGTCTTTTACCTCAAAGAGAAGGTTATCAATTAACCTTGTCCTCCCTATCCACACGGCCAGGGCAAGGAGAGTTTTGCCTCCTATTCTTTCCCGGTCCTCGAGGGTTTCTCCATCAACGATAGAGATGTAATCTATCCGGGCTAGCTTCTCCCTCTTAATCATTTCTTCCGCTCTCTGGATGACCTTTTGGCTATCCCTTTCTCCGGAATTGAGCATCCTTTGAGCTGCCTGCAAAGATTTATATAAAACCGGGGCCACCTGACGCTCATCGGGGTTAAGGTATGCGTTGCGAGAGCTTAAGGCCAGGCCATCTTTCTCCCGGATAATGGGAAGAACCTTAATCTCTAGATTCATGTTCAGGTCATTGACCATCCTCTTGATCAAGAGAGCTTGCTGGGCATCCTTCCCGCCAAAGTAGGCAATATGGGGGCTGACGATATTAAGTAATTTGGCGACGACGGTGGCTACCCCCCGAAAATGTCCCGGGCGGGAGCGTCCACAGAGAGGTTGCCCTAATTTTTCCACCTCCACGAAAGTGTGGTATCCCTCGGGATACATCTCCTTTGAAGAAGGGACAAAGAGGATATCCACTTTTTCTTGTTCTGCCAATTTCTTATCTCGCTCTAAGTCACGGGGATAGCGCTTATAATCCTCGCCGACGCCAAACTGAGTGGGATTGACAAAGATACTGATGATGAGGACATCGCCATCTTTTCTGGCCTGGCGGATGAGGCTGAGGTGTCCCTGGTGAAAATAACCCATAGTGGGAACGAAACTGATGGTCTTGCCTTTTTCCCTTATCCTCTGAGAAAGGGATTGCATCGGGGAGACTTTCTTTACGAATTCCACTTTTTATATTAAGCCCCCAGGGCATCACAAAAGCGCCGCCCTTGATTATAGACGGGAACGGGTTTCGTGACCGCCCATTAAGCCCCTCCTCGCTTTCAACATTAAGAGAGTAGCAGCCATCTGACGAGCGGCATAGCTTGTCTTCTCCACCAGAATAGTTGCCGTAGGAATATGCCAGTATTCGGGGCAGCCATCGGGATTCATTCCTTTATACGCCAGGTTAGAACCAAAGCCAATTATGCCGTTAGCTCCTATTCTGACAACCGATCTTGCCGGGGGAGCAAGAGCTCTCCTCGGCCTTTTTTTAATAACCCGGTATCGTTTTAATCTCTCTTCCTCCCGCCGGGCCTCTTTTAGGGAGATTTCTTCCCACTGGACCTTCCCTCCCGTCGCCCTCACTTCCGCAAAAGCCCGATCCGGAAGCTCACTTATCCGGAGAATTTCTACTACTTCTAATTGGTTTTCTTCCCCAAGCTTCAATTCTTCTCTCCAAAATTCAGTTAAAACTTAATTTTGCATTTTGCATTTTGAACTCAAGTTTGACAGTTGATATTGCTTATCATCGATAATCATCTAAAATTTTCTACACTACATCGCCATTTCTGTAGGGGGCGGATTTATCCGCCCCGACGAGAACGGGTTCGATAAATCGAACCCCTACAGGCTAACTGTCAAAGTCGGGTTTTAATTGGTTTAATCCGTAGTTTCGTCACAAAGCGGCTGTCAGGCTGAGCACCTCCTCCTCAACGAAAATGGGAGCATTCGCTCGCAGAGCTAGAGCAATAGCATCGCTGGGCCGGGCGTCCACCTGTACCTCTCCGCCGCCGCCCGTTCTCAATACCAACTTGGCGAAGAAAGTCCCTTTATCTAAGTTATTAATATTGATTCTTTCCACCGTGGCTCCTAACTGCTCTATAGCCCCCTTGAGAAGGTCATGGGTAAGGGGTCTGGCTATCTTTATCCCTTTCACTTTCATTCTTATAGCCTCGGCCTCGAAGATTCCAATAACTATGGGAAGCAGCCGGCCGCTACCCTCCTTCTCCCTTAAGATGATCAGTTGTTCCCCTCTCCGCTCATCCAGTCTTATCTGGAAAAGCTCCATCTCCGTCATCAGTCTCTCTCCTTAATGAGCACATCACTTAGTGTAGCCAAGTTATTGCTTCACTTGCCTTTATTTTATCCCAAAATTAGGCCGGATGTCAATGTTTTTGAGCTTTTTTCATCTCGCAAATCGGATATGGTCTTTTTCAGGAGAGGATGGACAGTTTCCGGAGCGAGCTCCGCTAAGGGAATGAGAACGAAGGAACGCCGGGCCAGAAGAGGGTGAGGAATTTCTAAATCTTCTTCCTTCATCACCAGGTTCCCATAGAGGAGGATATCCAGATCGATAATCCTCGGTCCCCATTTTCGACCTTTTCTCCGCCCTAATTGCTCCTCCAGGGCCTGAAGAACATCCAGAAGATCCCGGGGAGAGAGGTCTGTCTCCATCTCCAGAACCCCATTTAAGAAGAAAGGTTGATTTTTTACCCCTTCCGGCTCCGTTTCATAAAGGGAGGAAGCTTTCAGCTCTCTGGCTATCCCGCTTTTCTGAAGTCGCCTCAACGCTTCTTTAATATTCTTCTCTCTGTCCCCTAAATTGGAACCCAGCCCCAGGAAGACCTTAGTCATAAGATATGCCTCACTTCGTTCGGCAAAGGGTTCAAGGGTTCCAGGAGCCAAGGGTTCAAGGGATTTCTCTCTCTTTCGCTTGACCCCTCGAATCCTTGAATCCTCGAACCCTCCGATAATACCACAGACCCGTAAGGCATTCGCTCACTTCTACTTACCCAGGGCACCTTCGAAATCCTCCCACGATAAATTGTTTTTCAACCGTTCCATGGCCTCGGCTAACCTCTCATCGGACACGGTAAGGGATATGCGAAAGTAACCCTCGCCGTATTGACCATAGGCCGAACCCGGAGGCACTACCACCGCCGTCTTATCAAATAACCGGGAAACAAAATCCTGGGATTTCATCCCCCGAGGAGTGGGCACCCACAGGTAGAAGGTTCCCCGGGGAGGTTGATAATTCCAACCCAGAGAATTCAGAGTTTCTACTACCAATTCTCGGCGGTGACTGTAGAGAGAAAGCATCTTTTTAATATTGTCCTGAGAATCTCTCAGAGCCGTTATCCCAGCAAACTGGACGGCATTGAAAATACCCGAATCGGTATTCTCTTTCACCTTGGCCATAGCGGCAATCAGCCGGGGATTGCCTACGGCCATACCGATCCGCCAGCCAGTCATATTGTAGGGTTTGGAGAGGGAATTGAGTTCAACGGCTACTTCCTTGGCTCCGGGCAGAGATAGAAGGCTTAATGGTTCTTCCCCGTTGAAGACTATTTCGCTGTAAGGATTATCGTGGCAGATAACCAGATCATTATTCCCGGCAAACTCAATTAGTTCTTCAAAGAACTCCTTCGTAGCTATGGCTCCGGTAGGATTGTTAGGATAATTTAAGTAAATAGCGGTGGCGTTCCCAACCACTTCCGAGGGAATATCTTTTAACCGGGGAAGGAAATCGTTATCGGTCCGGATGGGCAGAGAATAAGGCTCTCCTCCAGCAAACCAGATGCTGGGACGATAACCCGGATAGCCCGGGTCGGTAACTAAAACTAAATCTCCAGGATTGACAGTGGCCAAGGCAAAGTGATGGCACCCTTCCTTTGAGCCGATGAGGGCCAGCACCTCCGTATCCGCATCCAGGGAAACAGAATAGCGCTTGGCATACCAATCAGCTACCGCTTGACGGAAGGCAAGCATCCCCTTCTCTTCGTCGGTGGGATAGCGATGGTTCTCAGGCTTATGTGCCTGACAACAAAGCTCTTCCACCACCGCTGGCGGAGTCGGTTCCACCGGATCTCCCACAGCTAAGCTGATAACATCGAGCCCTCTCTCCTTAGCTTCGGCAATCTTCCGCCGCATCTCCACAAACAAGTAAGGAGGAATTTTTTCTAACCTCTCCGCTGTTCTCATGATGACCCTTTCTTTAAAATATCCCTCCTTACGGTCGGGATAGGGTTCAAGGGTTCAAGGGGTCAAGTTAACTTGTTGATGTCTTTCATTCTGACTCCTGACTCCTGACTCTCCTTAAGTAGTTACAAAACATCCTGCATGCTATACAGTCCCTGGGGGGCCTTAGCCACGAAGCGAGCGGCGCGGATAGCTCCTCGGGCAAAAGCATCCCGACTATGAGCCCGATGGGTAAGCTCTATCCTTTCCGCCGGGCCGGCAAAAATGACCGTGTGGTCGCCCACAATGTCTCCTCCCCGGACGGCATGGATGCCAATGGACTCTTTCGGCCTTTCACCGGTTATCCCCTGCCGACCATAGACGGCCACCTTTTCCAGACTTTGTTCCCTCACCTCTGCCAGAATCTCCACCAATTTCTTGGCTGTCCCACTGGGGGCATCTTTTTTCTGACGGTGATGAGCCTCAACGATTTCTATGTCATAACTATCTCCTAAAACCTTAGCCGCTTGGGCAGCCATTTTAAAGAGGAGATTTACCCCCACGCTCATATTGGGGGAAAAGACACAGGGAATGTTTTTAGTTAAATCTTTAATTTTGGATATCTGGCTTTCGTCAAACCCGGTCGTCCCTATAACTATAGCTTTTTGGTGTTCTCCAGCCAGCCTTAGATGCCCTAAGGTTGCTTCCGGATAAGTAAAATCAATAATTACTTCGCCTTTATGGAGAACTTTTTTCAGGTCATCTTGCAAAATTACTCCCGTTAGGCCCCGGCCCAAAATCTCTCCCATGTCTTTGCCAAGGAAAGGATGCCCCTTCCTTTCCGCTGCGCCCGCTAACTCCAGATCCTCTTGCTCAACGACCATCTCGGCAATCCTCTTCCCCATCCTCCCACAAGCACCGGTAACGATAATTTTAATCATTTTCCTTGTCCTCTTTACTGTTAAACCGCCGCGCTGGTTATCATGGGCGCGCTGCCAGGAGGCGACAATTAACGATAGGCCATTTTATCCCAGCACTCATCCTTCTCTAACCTTTCCTCTATATTTACTCCATAAGCTTCCTCTATGGGTCTGAGGATTTCCGGATTATTCTTCCATACCGTGCGGGCGGCCTGGCGGACCTTCTCCATCCCCGCCCGGCTCATCTTGCCCAGGGGGCGGCGACAGGGACCGGCCGGCATCCCCAGGCCGTTCATCAAGGCCTTCAGAGGAAGGGGGTTTTTGAATTTATCCTCGACGCTAATTTTCTCACCGCCAGGGAAGCTTCTTTCATCTTTAGCCTTAACGGTAACGATGTCAAAAAGCGGGTTAAGAGCCTCTTGCAAATTTCCCGCCCCGGCAGAATCCCCGGAGAGAATTTTCCCGGTCATCTCCTCAATAGCTCCGGGAACCACATTGGACATTACCGAAATCACCCCCGCCGCCCTTATCCCTGGATGGGCCATCATCTCGAAAGTGAGATCGTCGTCTCCGGATAAGATATCGAAATCATTACCTGCTAATTGTCTTGTCCTGATCATTCTCTCCAGGTCGCCGGTGGCCTCCTTCACCGCCCTCACATTGGGGAATTCTTGGGCGAGAAGGGCTAAATCCTCCGGGGAGAGAGCGGTGCCTGTCCTTCCCGGAATTATATAGGGAACAATCATAATCTCGGGGAAGGCCCGAGCCACAACTCCATGATATTCCTCCCTTAATTCCCGGGAAGAGGGACCGTTGTAATAGCAGTCAACGAGGAGAACGGCCTGCGCACCTATCTTCAAGGCTTGTTCAGTACCTGCTAAGGCCTCCTCAGTGGAGTTGCTTCCGGTTCCGGCCATAACCGGACATCTCTTCCCGGCTATTTTTACCGCTTTTTCTATTATCTGATTGTGTTCTTCCCACCCCAGAGTAGGCGATTCGCCCGTTGTCCCGGTAGGAAGCAACCCCCTGATTCCCTGGGATATCTGAAATTCGATGTTCTTTTCCAGCCCTTCCCAGTTTATCTTTCCCTCTGGCGTGAAAGGAGTAATCAGGGCCGCCCAGGTCTCTTCAAACTTTAATCTTTCCATTTTAGCTCCCCCTGATAAATCACTCTTGCCTCGCCCTCTAAAGAGACATTGGTGATTTTCTGCCCTTCTAAATTAAAATATACCTTTAATACTTCTCCTCCTCGGGTTTCTACCCGAAGCGGAACTTCTGTTACCTTCTTTAAGAAGAAAGCAATGATGGCCGAGGCCACTGCACCCGTGCCGCAGGAATCCGTCTCCTCTTCCACTCCCCTTTCATAAGTCCTCATCTTCAGGGTCTGGCTATCTATAACCTGGACAAAATCAGTATTCGTCCCCTCCGGTTGAAAGTGAGGATGATAGCGAACCTCACCTCCCCGACTTTGGACATCTACCTCTTCCAAATTATCAACGAAGGAGACAGCGTGAGGAACACCGGTATTTATATTATGGAGTTTGTGCCTGCCCCCCTTTAGGGGAATCTCTAAATTCAGCCTCATATTAGTCGGCTGGCTCATACGAAGCCGGACATTTTCACCAATTATTTCTGCTTTCATCCGGCCCGCTTGGGTCTCAAAGCTCATCCTTTCCCCAGCGAGCCCGCTTAGATGGGCAAAGCGGGCTAGACAGCGAGCGCCGTTTCCGCACATCTCGGGTTCGCTTCCATCCGGATTGAAGATGCGCATACTGAAATCAGTCCGGGAGGAACGCTCCAAGAGGAGGAGTCCATCAGCCCCAACAAAAAACTTTCGCTGGCAGACCTTTTTAGCCAACACGCCCCTATCCTCAGTAATAATACCTTCCCGGTTGTCTATGAGGATAAAATCATTCCCTCCAGCACACATCTTGGTAAATTTAATTCGGGCCATCTTCCCCCCGGACCAAATCTTCATAGGTCTCTCTTTTTCGCACTACCTTGAAGGTATCTCCCTTAACGAGCACTTCCGCCGGGCGGAGACGGGAGTTGTAGTTAGAGGACATAGAGAACCCATAAGCTCCGGCGCTGAAAACGGCCAGGAGGTCTCCGCTCTTCACCTCGGGAAGCTCCCGGTCCTGAGCCAGAAAATCTCCCGATTCACATATCGGCCCTACTACATCGACTTTCGACTTTCGACTTTCAATTTTCAACTCTAAAGGTTTTATCTCATGGTAGGCTGCATAAAAGGCCGGTCGAAAGAGGTCTCCCATACCGGCATCCACAACTACAAATTTTTTCTTTTCGGTCTCTTTAACATAGAGGACTTCCGTTACTAAAATTCCGGCATTGCCTACTAACACTCTTCCCGGTTCAAATATACCCTGAGCTCCTATCTTTTTAATGAGCGGGATAAGGGATTGAGCATAATCGGCTAAAGTCGGGGGCTTCTCATCGGAGTAGGTTATCCCTAAGCCTCCTCCCACATTAACATATTTTATTTTTATTCCCAGGCTTTCCAGGGCTCGGGCCAGGTTAATAATCTTCTTCAAAGCTTCCTGGAAGGGCTCCAGACTAAGTATCTGAGAACCAATATGCATGTGGATGCCGGCAACCTCTATATTCTTCAGAGTTAAAGCCAGCTCATACCCTTCCAGGGCCCGGGAGAATTCCAGCCCGAACTTGTTTTCCCTTAAGCCGGTGGTAATATAGGGATGGGTCTCGGGGTTAATATCGGGGTTGACCCGCAGAGCAATTCTGGCTTTTTTCCCTACCCTCTCAGCCACTTTATTTAGGAGAATAAGCTCGGGGAACGAATCCACATTGAACATAAGAATATCGAACCGAAGAGCCATCTCCATTTCCTTAGCTGTTTTTCCGTTACCGTTAAAAACTATTTTTTCCGGAGAAACACCAGCCTCAAGAGCCTTTAAAAGTTCTCCACTGGAAACAATATCGGCTCCACAGCCCTCTTTGGCTAAAATTTTACAGAGGGCCAGATTGGAATTGGCCTTATAGGCATAACAGACGATATGCTCCAGGCCAGAGAGAGTGTTTTCAAACCTGCGGCAATGATTAATTAAAGTCTGGTAGCTATACAAGTAAAAAGGGGTGCCTACCTCCCGGACAATATCTTCTACCTTAACCTTTTCGCCATAAAGTTGACCGCTAATATAATTAAAGTTGTGCATATAATGCTTCCCTATTTAAGTTAATCATCTTCAGCACGAACAGGCACAGAGGCACTAAGGCACAAAGTTAAAAAACTAAAGAATTGCAAGCATTGGCTTTTATCTTTCCTTTGTGCCTTTGTCACTCTGTGCTTTTGTGCCTTCTCTATTTTTTCCCCTCATAGCCCTTATCTTCCCGGGCAGACCCCAGAGGTCAATAAAGCCTTTGGCGGCCTGGTGGTCAAAAGCATCTTCGGCGCCGTAAGTAGCTAGACGCTCGTCATAGAGAGAAAAGGATGACTGGCGTCCTACCACCTCGCATCTTCCCTGGCAAAGCTTTAATCTGACAGTGCCGATAATATCTTTTTGGCTCTCGGCGAAGAAAGCATCCAGGGCTTCCCGCAAAGGAGAAAACCACAGACCGTCATAGACTAATTGGCCGTATTTCTGGCTAAGAGCCCTCTGAAAATAGAGCATCTCCCGATCGAGAACAAGTGATTCTAAGGCCTGGTGGGCTGAATAGAGAATCGTTCCCGCTGGGCACTCATAAATCTCCCGTGATTTAATTCCCACACGCCGATTTTCTACCATATCTACCCGGCCGATACCATTTTTACCTCCGATAGTGTTAAGCCGAGAGACCAGTTCAATGGCTGAATAATCCTTCCCATCCAGCTTCCTGGGCAATCCTTCCTCAAAATCGATTGTGAGATAAGTAGGTTCCTTGGGTGCCCGGGCCGGATCCGCCGTCAAGAGATATATCTCCGCAGGAGGTTCCTTCCAGGGGTCTTCCAGAGCCCCACATTCAATACTTGAACCCCAGAGATTCTTATCCAGGCTATAAGGGCTTTCTCGAGTAGCGGAAACAGGAATATTATGCTTCTTCGCATAAACTATCTCCTCCTCCCGCGAGCCCAGCGACCATTCTCGCAGGGGAGCAATTACCTTAAGTCCCGGATTAAGTGAAGCAACCCCGACCTCAAATCTTATCTGATCATTTCCTTTACCGCTACATCCATGAGCAACGGCTCGGGCCCCTTCCCTCTCGGCAATTTCTACCAGGTACTTGGCAATTAGAGGGCGCCCGAGAGCCGTTCCTAAGAGATATTTATCCTCATAGGCAGCATTGGCTTTAAGAGCAGGGAAGACATAGCCTTGAAGAAATTCTTCCCGCAGGTCTTCAATGTATACTTTGGAGGCTCCCGTATCCAGAGCCTTCCGGCGCAACTTAGGGAAATCCAACCCCTGGCCAATTTCCGCCGCGAAGGCGATCACTTCCAAGTTATATTCTTCCTTGAGCCACTTGAGGCAAACGGAAGTATCCAATCCCCCCGAGTAAGCTAA
Source organism: uncultured bacterium (assembly GCA_964529935.1). Classification (GTDB taxonomy): domain Bacteria; phylum NPL-UPA2; class NPL-UPA2; order NPL-UPA2; family JAADIA01; genus CAZGXS01. The sequence goes on from CAZGXS010000007.1 coordinate 18,537, forward strand.
AATTACCTTGTCCATTAGTTAATCTCCTGAGTATAAATAGGCACAGAGGCACTAAGGCACAGAGGCGCTAAGTTTAAAACCAAATAAAAGCTGAAAAAAACTTCAAGTATTGTCATCTTTTTTTCCTCTGTGCCTCTGTGCCTTTGTGCCTCTGTGCCTTGCTTTTACAGCAGCAGAGCCAGTATAGCTTTCTGCACATGCATTCTGTTTTCCGCCTGATCAAAGATGATGGAATGAGGGCCATCCATCACCTCATCGGTTATCTCTTTCCCCCGATGGGCGGGAAGGCAGTGCA
>CAZGXS010000008.1:0-17773 GCA_964529935.1 uncultured bacterium
TAACAATGCGTTCCAGCGAACGCGGTAAACCGCGTCGCTGAGCTTGGACGTTATGATCTAAAAAAGGAAGGGTAAAAATGAGATTAAACAAAAACAAAGTGCAATTGTCGATGATGACAAATTCCGTGGATGATGAATATGTCGATGCTTCCATAGGCGAAAGGATAGAAATGGTTTGGGATATCACTATTGAATTGTGGTCAATCGCAAAAAAAGGAGAGATCAGTGCTCAATCAAGATTACAAAGACATGTTGCAAATCTTACAAAAGCATGATGTTGAATATATTTTAGTAGGTGCCTATGCTCTGGCTGCGCACGGGTATCCACGAAGTACATTGGATATGGATATTTGGGTTAATCCAACTAAAAGTAATTCACTAAAGATTTATAAAGCACTGGCAGAGTTTGGGGCGCCTCTCCAAGAAATCACAGAAAATACATTTGAAAAACGAGGTATAATATTTCAGATTGGGGTTGCTCCATGCAGAATTGACTTCATAACAGAAATTTCCGGAAATATCGAATTTAGGCAGGCTAACGAACGAGCAGAAAAACCGGTAATTGAAGGAATTAGAATCATGACGCTATCTGTAGAAGATTTAATTAAAAATAAGGAAGCAACTGGGAGATCAAAAGATATTGAAGGGGTGCAGTCCAACACTGCAATAATGGTTCAGAATCTTTTGGTGCAATAACAGATATAGATGAAATTCAAGAGAATTTTAATATGCATTGTGTGCCAAAGAAAATGGAAAATAAAACAATTGAACATTATGAAGAATTTTTAACAGAAAGAAGAAAATTAATGGCGAAAAAAATCAAAAATTACTATTGGAGATTGTAAAACATTAAAACACATAACAAATCAATACAGCGAACTGTATCCGCCGCCTGCGGCGACGGCTCCAGTCGCTGATTTCTGATGTTATGCCATGGGAGAAAAACGAATGGATCTCTACAATGAGCTCTTTTCCATTGTACGTGAATTCCTAAAGAACGATATCAAATATTCAGTAATTGGTGGTATAGCAATGGCGTTACATGACGAACCGAGATTCACGAAAGATATCGATTTTTTGATGATGTCAGAGGAAATCGATGATGTTAGAGGATTGCTTGAAAAGCTAGGGTATTCTGAACCAGCAGAACCATGGAAATTCAAGAATGCTGATCTGACGCTACATAGATTCATGAAAATAGAGGGAGAGGAACATTTGATTGTAGATATTCTGCTTGGGAATGAAGAAAAGCATAAGAGGATAATCGCTGACTCAATTGAAGAGGAATGGGAGGAAGGCAAAATACGGATAATAAATAAGGCTGATCTTATTTGGATGAAAGAGCTTAGAAACTCTGACCAAGATAGAGTAGATATAGGGAGATTGAAAAATGACAAGGATTGAGAAAGCAATTAAAGACGTTAGTGATTTACATCGATTCTATGCAAAGATACAAAAAAGGAAGAAAAATAACAAAAATAATGGCATAACAAAGCGCTGCACCTAGCGGCGGGGACTGGGGCGATTTTCAGAAGGTTTTGAGAGTTTGTCCAAATTTTGTTTTATTTGCAAAGTTTAGTGGTAATTCTCCCCGCTGTAGGTGAGCTTGGACGTTAGACACCAATAAATAAGATCATGAAATTATACTTGACAATAGCTTGGGCATAGTATATACTTAGTGTATACGTTAGGAGGGTATTATGATAACGAAAGTTCAAAAATGGGGGAATAGCCAAGGATTGCGTTTCCCGAAAGAAATCCTTAAGAAAGTCCATATCTCTATTGGTGATGAGGTTGATATTAGTGTCAAACAAGGTAAAATCGTGATAGGCTCTGCAGCGCAAATAAGGGGGAAATATAAACTTGAGGCTCTCATTGCTAAAATGCCTCTAAAATATAAGTCGCAAGAAGAAGATTGGGGAAAACCAACCGGAAGAGAAGTGTGGTAAATGGAAAAATATATTCCTTCCAAAAGCGATCTTATTGCTTTATCTTGCAATCCTCAATCAGGGCACGAGCAAAAAGGCAGGAGACCTGCTTTAGTAGTAAGTAATACGCTTTTTAACCAAAAGACTGGTTTGGCAATAGTCTGTCCTGTTACCCGTACCGATAGAAAACACCCATTCCATGTAAGAATCTCCGGAATTTCAATGCTTAACGGTTTTGTTATGGTGGACCAAGTAAAATCCGTTGATTATAAGTCACGAAAAGCTAAATTCATCGAAAAAGCATCAATGGAGCTGTTAAATGAAGTTCTTGCAATACTTGATGCCTGTATTTATTAGCATTCTAAAAATTGTCTAACCAGGCGCTACAGCGAACGCCGACAAGCGGCGTCGCTGAGCTTGAACGTTCGTCTCTTTTGAATAAACAATTGCCTGTATCCGTAAAAGGCGGATAACTGCCCTTTTTTGCTGCTCAACCTGGCGAAGAAAAATGGTCAAAGAGAAGTGAATGGGGAAGAGCCAGGCAAGAGATACTTTAACCTCGGGGATGGTATTTGGCGTGGATTCTCTTCAGCCTTTCCCGATCCACATGGGTGTAGATCTGGGTCGTGGAGATGTCGCTGTGTCCGAGCATTTCCTGCACCGATCTCAGATCGGCTCCTCCTTGAAGGAGGTGAGTGGCGAAGGAATGGCGCAGGGTATGGGGAGTAATTTTTTTCTCCAATCTCGCTTTCCGGGCATGCTTCTTAACCAGCTTCCACAATCCCTGTCTAGTAAATCCCCCTCCTAGCCTGGTCAGGAAGATGGGGTTAACTCCTTCCCTTTTTACTAATTTCGGTCTTACCTTTTCCAGATATTTTTTCAGCCGGAGGAGAGATTCTCTCCCGAAAGGAATGATTCTCTCTTTGGAGCCTTTTCCAAAACAGCGGATATAGCCAAAGCTTAAGTTGAGGTCGGCAAGTTTGAGGGAAATAAGTTCGGAGGCTCTCATCCCCGTAGCATAGAGGAGTTCCAGGATAGCTCTATCCCGGATGCCCGCGGGAGAGTTATCCGGTTTTTTTAGTAGATTATTCACCTCGGAGATGGTTAAGACATCAGGCACTCTGGTCCAGGCCCAGGCTGAGGTCATCCCCGATTGCATGTTCGCCGTGGGGTCCACTCTAATATATCCTTCGGCCACCAGGAAGCGGTGAAACATTTTGATGGCTACCAGATTCCTGGAAATGGAAGCTGAAGATAAGCCTCGTTTCTCCGACTGCCCCGGCTTCTTTAGCCCCATCAGATAATTAGTTATCTCCTGGCGACCGCTCTTTTCCAGGGAGCTAATTCCTTGCTTTTCCAGGAATTTCCCATATTTTACCAGGTCTCTTCCATAAGCCTTAATAGTATTCTCGGCCAATCCTCTCTCTACTCTCAAATAACTCAAAAATTGGTCTAAGTGTTGTTGCATGCCCGTCCTCTTTCCCATAGGTAGATAATCCTGCCCCCTAGGCAATTATACCACAGAGAACAGAGAGGGAAAAAGATTAATTAAAGTTTTTTAGCGGAAGATGTAGCCGAGGAGTTTGTAGGCAAGTTTAGCGGCTAAGAAATCGGGGGCGATATTTCCTGGCTGGGGAGAGAGCTCCATTAAGTCGAAACTGACGATCCTTTTCTTTTCTGTCAGTTGGCGGAGAAAGTTAAGGGTATCGGTCCAGCCCAGCCCTCCCGGCTCGGGTGTGCCCACGGCGGGCATAATGCCCGGATCGAGAACATCGAGGTCAAGGGTAAGATAAACATTCGGGGAAAGGGAAGAGAAGGCTTCGGCCATCCAGTCTCTGCGATCAATAATCCGGGAGGCGTAAAAGACCTTCAACCTTTTCTCGTCTCTAATGTAATCCGCTTCTTCCCGACTCAGGCTTCTCGCTCCTACCTGAGTCAGGGGGGCCAGCTCTAAGAGCCGGCGTCCAATACAAGCATGGTTATATTTTGTGGCCTGATATTCGTCCCGCAGATCTGCATGGGCATCCAGTTGCAGGACGGATAAATCTTTGTATTTATCGCTAAGAGCTCGGACCAAGCCTAGGCTGAGGGAATGTTCTCCTCCTAGAGACACCAGAAATTTTTTATCCTTCACCAAACGGGAGGCTTCTCGGTAAACAGCCTCGGTCATTTCTTCCGGAGAAAGAGTCTTCTCTCCCTTTATACCTTTAAGAGTATGGATACCGAGCCGGTAAGTTTCCTGGTCCAGCTCCTCGTCATATAGTTCTAATTGCTGGGAGGCTTTGATAATGGCCCGGGGACCGCGGCTGGTTCCCTTTCCGTAGGTCACCGTGCCTTCATAAGAAAGAGGAAGGATAACAGCTTTGCATGTCCGGTAGGCGGAAAACTCTTCCTCCAGGTTAGCGAAATTATCTCTCATGAGAAGTGGGGACGAAGATAGCGGCGGCGATTACGGTTGTCCACAGTCCTTTTTTATCGCCAATGGCCGATTGGGTGATATTGCTGGTTCTGACGATCTGGTTGTGCATCTTGAAAATCTCTTTTCGTTCGTCCCAGGCATCGTCAAGGTTAAATTCTATCCCCAGAGTGGTAGCTAACATAGTAGCCGCCAGGTCCTCAGCATAATCGCCTGCCATTCCTCCGGTCTGACCGAAGGAATGATGTTCGCTGAGATAGCCGTATTTATCTTTCCCGGTAGGAATGGCAATGCCGATGGAGGCAGCCAGGAGCCTATTCGGCTCGTTGGTACTATTCTCGCTGAAAACACCGAAAATAATTTCTCCCGGCTGGAGAAGATGCAATCCCTTCCCCCTGGGTATTATCTTACATCCTGGAGGAAGAATGCTGGAGACGCGCACTAAATTATAGCGGGCAATATTAGCCTTGCGGAGGGCCATCTCAAATGATTGTAGCTTTTCCTTATGTCTTCCCACTCCCTTGGTGAGGAATAGATGCTGGGGAACCATTCTTAGGTCTCTGCCTTCTTTAAGCGTTTTTTCTCTTTTTTCTCTTTCTTGCTCAGCTTGGGCTTCTTTCTGACTTCGTGGCCGGTCTTATCCATCTTCCTAGACATGAGACTAAGCCCTCCTATAACAACAGATAACAACAGAGAACAGAAACCAGAAGACAGATGTCAGATTAGCTCTGTTTTCTGTCTCCTGTTTTCTGTATTCTATCCTCTGTATTCTGTTTTCTTTATTTTAGTACATATCTCCACCGCCGAATCCACCACCACCAGGCATTCCACCAGGAGGCATGGGCGGCATAGGCTTATCTTTTTCCGGCTTATCGGCAATCAGGGTTTCCGCGGTGATCATCAGAGCGGCAATGGAAGCAGCGTTCTGAATAGCTGAGCGGGTTACCTTGGTAGGATCGATTATCCCTGAGGCGATCATATCCACGTATTCTTCTTTCTCAGCATCAAATCCAATGTTGGTGGCTTCGCCTTTGAGCCGATTGACTACCACTGAACCTTCGTAACCGGCATTGGCAGCAATCTGTCGAGCCGGTTCTTCCAGGGCACGCCGAACGGTATTAGCTCCCACCTTTTCATCGCCTTCCAATGCCAACTTCTCTACTGCGGGAATGGCTCTGAGCAAAGCGACTCCGCCTCCAGGAACAATTCCTTCCTCAACTGCGGCCCGGGTAGCATGAAGAGCATCTTCAACGATGGCCTTCTTGGACTTCATCTCGGTCTCGGTAAAAGCTCCCACATTGATGACAGCCACTCCTCCGGCCAATTTAGCTAATCTCTCCTGGAGTTTCTCCTTGTCGTAATCGGAAGTAGTCTCCTCTATCTCTCTTTTTATCTGGGAGATTCTTCCTTCTATATCTGCTTTGGAACCGGCTCCTTCCACAATGGTGGTATTTTCTTTATCGATGGTGATTTTCTTAGCTCGGCCCAAATCATCAACATTGATACTTTCCAGCTTTATTCCCAATTCCTCGGCAATGACCTTTCCTCCTGTGAGGACGGCAATATCTTCCAGCATAGATTTCCGGCGATCGCCGTACCCCGGGGCTTTGACAGCCGCAACTCGCACCGTTCCTCTGAGCTTATTAACTACCAGAGTAGCCAAAGCCTCTCCTTCTACTTCCTCAGAAACAACTAAAAGAGGTTTCCCCACACGAGCTATCTTCTCTAAGAGGGGAAGAAGGTCCTTTACGGAGGATATTTTCTTATCATGGAGAAGAATGTAAGCATCTTCTAATTCCACTTCCATGCTTTCGGCATTGGTGATAAAGTAAGGAGAGAGATAGCCTCGGTCAAATTGCATTCCTTCCACTACTTCCAGGCTGGTCTCCATTGTCTTACCTTCTTCTACGGTAATCACACCGTCTTTTCCTACTTTCTCCATAGCATCGGCAATGAGGTTGCCAATGGTACTGTCACTGTGAGCAGAGATAGTGGCTATCTGAGTCATCTCTTTCTTCTCCCGGGTGGGCTTGGAGATCTTCTTCAGATGCTCTACCGTTGCCTCTACGGCTTTTTCGATACCTCTCTTAACAGCCATGGGGTTGGCCCCGGCGGTGACATTTTTCATACCCTCATGATAGATAGCTTGAGCTAAAATAGTTGCCGTGGTTGTTCCGTCCCCGGCCACATCGCTCGTCTTGGAAGCTACTTCCTTAACCATTTGGGCTCCCATGTTCTGGTAAGGATCCTCCAGCTCTATCTCCTTGGCAATGGTTACCCCGTCATTGGTAACGGTGGGAGAACCAAATTTCTTGTCTAAAACTGCTGTCCGTCCTTTGGGACCGAGGGTTACCTTAACGGCACTGGCTAAAATATTCACCCCTTCCTCTAAAGCGCGCCTGCCTTCTTCACTGAACTTAAGTTGCTTGGCCATTACTCAAAACACCTCCTTTACTTGATAAGAGCTAAAATATCTTCTTCTTTCATTATTAGGTGTTCCTCGCCATCGAGTTGCACCTCTGTTCCCCCATATTTACTGAAGAGAACTTTATCTCCCTCTTTTAGTTCCAGGGGGACAATCTTGCCGTCTTCCAGTGTTCGACCAGTACCTACGGCAATTACTTTGCCTTCCTGGGGTTTCTCCTTGGCTGAATCCGGGAGCACAATTCCTCCTTTGGTCTTCTCTTCCGCCTCCAGAGGCTTGACCAGGACCCTATCTCCTAAGGGCTGAATAGCCATCTTTACTCTCACCTCCTTTTAATGAGCACATCACTTAGCATAGCTAAATGATAGTGCGAATTAATCCCGCGTAGTATGCCAAAAATTATTGAATCCTCTTCTAGGACAAGAAGAATCTTTGCATATCTCACGAAGCGGGATAAGCACATCACCCGCCTGAGGCGGATAATAAGTACGAATTAACTCCACTGAGTATGCCAAAAATTATCGGAGAAAATCTTTGCATATCCTGCGAAGCGATACATACCTACTAATTAAGCAATTTTCGTGCCAACCTTGAGAAAACAAAGGGAAGAAATTATTTTTAATTACTTAACTAATGCGAATCTAAGTAGTTACATATAGAATAACCTTAAAGTGAACGCGGGAGAATAGATTTGCCGGCCCTTGCTTCTTTTGAAAAACATTCTACTTCGGTAGAAATATATCTTATCTTTTTTAAAAACCCTCCCATTTTGATAAAGGGGCAGAATTTTCTTGCCAAAAAGGGGATGATAACGTATAATCACCGATAGATGACCCGCCTACGGCGAGTCGAATTGTAAATTGAAGGTTAGAAATTATAAATTGTAAAGTGATTTTCACACCTATCCCGCTAACCTTAAATCTTGCTACTTTCTCTCCCGCCTGGGGAGAGGATTGAGGGGAGAGGGATAGCGGTGAAGTTTTACGGAGACAACAAAGGAGACTTGGGTATGTATAAAATTGCGGTTATTCCCGGGGATGGAACCGGGCCAGAGGTAGTTCAGGAAGGGTTAAAGGTGCTTAAAGCCGTTGCTGAGGTAACCGGCTTGAAGTTTGAGACTAAGGAGTACGATTTTGGCGGGGACCGCTATTTGAGGACGGGAGAGATTTTTCCCGATTCCGCTATCGCCGAGCTTAGGGAAATGGATGCTATTTATCTGGGGGCGGTGGGACATCCCGGGGTGGAACCCGGGATCTTAGAGCAGGGAATGCTTCTTAAGATAAGATTCGCTTTAGACCAATATATAAATTTGAGACCGGTCAAGCTCTATCCTGAGGTCTGGACACCCCTGCGGGATAAAAGTCCCGAGGATATAGATTTTGTGGTTGTCAGGGAGAATACTGAAGGACTTTATGCAGGAGTGGGAGGAATACTTAGGAAGGGAACTCCGGACGAGGTGGCTATTCAGGAGATGGTTAATACTCGTAAAGGAGTGGAGCGTTGTATCCGCTATGCCTTCCAATATGTTAAAGAACAGGGGAGAAAGAAAATTACCCTCTGTGACAAAGCCAATGTTTTAACCTATGCTCACGATCTCTGGCGACGAACATTCGCAGAAGTAGGGAAGGAATATCCCGATATAGAACAGGATTATGCCTTTGTGGATGCCGTCTGTATGTGGATGGTCAAGAGCCCGGAATGGTTTGATGTTATTGTTACCTGTAATATGTTCGGGGACATTATCACCGATCTGGGCGCTATGATTCAAGGGGGAATGGGGATTGCCGCCGGGGGGAATATAAACCCGGAAGGAACTTCTATGTTTGAGCCTATCGGTGGTTCTGCTCCTAAGTACACCGGGAAGAATGTTATCAATCCTCTGGCCGCTATCTCGGCCGCCCAGATGATGCTGGAGTATCTAAAAGAGACAAAAGCTGCCTGTCTGGTAGAGGAAGCTGTTATCAAAACCTGCCCCAGGCTCAAGAGCCTCTCGGCTGGGAAGATGGGCTATACTACTACTGAGGTTGGCGATATGGTGGCAGATTTTATTAGAGGCAAGTGAGAAATGAAAAAGTTCAATGTTGCCGTTGTGGGAGTGGGGATGGTTGGTGCGGAGATGCTTAAGATTCTCCGGGAGAGGAATTTTCCCGCCCGGGATATAAAAGTCCTGGCTAGGCGGTCGAGGACGGAGGAGATCGGAGGCCGCCAGTATCAAGTTGAACCGACCACGAAGGAATCCTTTCAGGGGGTGGATATCGCTTTCTTTGCCGGCACCGAGGGGGTTAAAGGAGCCTCCCGACAATTTGGCTGGTCGGCCGTAGAGAAGGGAGCTATTGTCATAGATAATGGGGATGACTACCGTTTAGACCCGAGAGTGCCTCTGGTCATTCCCGAGGTAAATGCGGAACATTTGAAAAGACATCAAGGGTTTATTTCCAACCCTAACTGTTCCACCATCCAATTAGTTATGGCCCTGGCTCCCCTTCACCGCCGGGCCAGGATCAAGAGAGTTATTGTTTCCAGTTATCAGTCGGTATCGGGCACGGGAAGGGCGGCTATTGAAGAGCTTAAAGCTCAGACCAAGGCCTTGATAGAGAAAAAGGAAGCGGAAAAGAAAATTTATTCTCACAGGATTGCCTTTAATGTCTTTCCTGAGATAGGAAGCTTAGTTGATAAATTTCCGGGTTATTATCGCGAAGAGACTAAGACGATAGAAGAGACAAGGAGGCTCCTTGATGAACCCCAGTTGGCTATTTCGGCTACTTGTGTGCGGGTGCCTGTTTTCATCGGCCACTCTGAGTCCGTCAATGTACAGTTTGAAGAGGAGCTGTCTGCCCGAGAGGCCGGGGAGATCCTCAATGTCTCTCCGGGGCTGAAAGTACTTGACGATCCTGGGGAGAGCCTCTATCCTGTTCCCCTTAAGGTAGCTGGAAAGGACGAAGTTTATATCGGGAGGATTCGGAAGGATCTTTCCGCTCCCCATTGCCTCAATCTCTGGGTAGTGGGAGATAATATCCGCAAGGGAGCAGCTCTTAATACCATTCAGATCGCCGAGGAATTGATCAGGCAAGGATTGCTCTCTTGAAAAGCATTAAACTTACCTTTGAATACGATGGCGAGAATTATCACGGCTGGCAGAGGCAGCCTCAGGTAATTACCATTCAGGGGACGATAGAGGAAGCTTTGGCTAAGATTCTTCAGGAGAGGGTGAATCTCATCGGATCCGGCAGGACGGATGCCGGAGTTCATGCCCAGGGACAGGTGGCTAATTTCAAGACGAAGAGCTATATCCCCCTTAGGAATTTGAAAGCCGCCCTAAATAGTTCTTTGCCCGGGGATATCGTTATTCGACATGCCGCTTTGGTCCCGGATGATTTTCATGCTCGCTACCATGCTAAGTCCAAGTTATATCGGTATACCATCCTGAATTCTTCCCTTCTTTCCCCCTTCTTAAGAAAGTATACTTATTTTTTTTCTCATTTCTTAGATATAGCCGCAATGAAAAGAGCGGCTAAATTCCTGGTGGGAAAACATGATTTTTCCTCCTTTCGGGGAGCAGGGATGGCCGGGGAAAATTGCCTCCGGGAGGTAAAGAAGCTGAGGATATCAGCAAAAAAAGAGTTTATTTGCCTGGATGTGGAAGCTGATGGTTTCCTTTATAATATGGTCAGGATTATCGCCGGGACGCTTGTGGAAGTGGGAAGAGGAAAAATGGCCGCCGGGGAGGTTGAAAGCATTCTAAGAGCCCAAGATAGACGGCACGCTGGCCCCACCCTTCCGGCCCGGGGACTTTGTTTGCTGAAGGTGAAATACCGCTAGCGGCACGGGCACTATTTTTCTTGACAGCGGTAGCGAAGTTAAGCTATTATTAAATTAAGTTTGGAGGGGGGGAGGAAGAAAAATATGCCGTCCGGAAAAAAGAAGAAGAGAGCTAAGATAGCTAAGCATAAGAGAAGGAAGAGATTAAAACGAGATCGTCATAAAAAGAAGGGGCAATAATAAATGATAACGATGAAAAAATTTGCCCTCCTGGGTATCGCTTTGATGGTGGGATTAACATTTTTCCCGGTTTCCAGCAGTTATGCTATCTGGATCTGGGCTCCCAGGCAGGCGGTAAAGTTGTGCCCAGCGGAACAATTTGCCTGGGCCGAAGAGCTGTTTCAAAATGGGGAATATGCTAAAGCCTTAGCCGAACATCGAAGGCTCATCAGAAGCCACCCCGATAGTATCTATGCTTCCCGCTCCCAGTATGCCCTCGGGGCTTCCTATGAAGCCCTGGGGAAATATTCTCGAGCGGTTGAGGAGTTTCAGAAAGTAATCGATAACCATCCGGCCAGCGATAAGACTGCCGATGTCGTGGAGAGGCAGCATCGCCTGGGCAACCTTCTCTTTGCTGAGGAGATCGAGAGCAGGTTCAAAAGGATTTTCCGAGAGTGCAACTATGTAAAGGCAGCCCGAGCCTTTCGTCTGGTGGTAAAGAATGCTCCCCACGGTGAAAGAGCGGCTGAGGCTCAGTATAAAATAGGGCTGAGCTATCGCAAGCAAGGCAAATTTCCCCAGGCTATCTCCGCATACCGGAAAGTTATCGAGGACCATCCTCAAAGCCCCTGGGTAGAAAATGCCTCTTATGGGATTGGCCTCTCTTATTTCTCCCAATTACTTTCCCCTCTTCACGATCAGACGATGACCGTTGCTGCCCTCAGGCAATTTCGGGAGTTCCGAGAACGCTTTCCGGACAGCAAATTAATTTTTAGGGTAGAGGAAAAAATAAAATTACTAAGAGGGCGGAAGGCCGAGAGGATATATCGGATTGCTCGATTTTACGAAAGAAAGGGGAGTATTCGGGCGGCTATCATTTATTACCAGGGGGTTATAGAGAAATATCCAGGCAGCGATTGGGCCACCTTCTCCCGGGAGCGCTTAAATGAACTGCAAAAAAAGGCTAATTAGTTTTTTATTTCCTCTTCTTTTACTTCTATTAGCTGGCTGCTATACTACGCGACCCTTTTTGGGGGATGGCTTGAGAACGATTGCCCTGGAGGATTTAGAGAATAAGACCTTTGAACACGGTCTGGGAATTTTGGTAACAGAATCGCTGCGGGATGAGTTTATCTTTGATGGAACCCTGAGAGTGGTGGAAGAAGCGCAAGCTGACCTTCAGCTTTCGGGAGCGGTTATCTATTATACCTTTGAGACTCTTTTCTATGGTAGAGATGGCCGAGCAGCAAGCCGTCGGCTGAGGATAGGGACTAAGCTCACCCTGAAAAACCTAAGAGTAGAGGAAGTCATCTGGCAAGATAGGGTGATAAAAGGAGATGCTCGCTATCTTCGCACCGGGCCTTTAGCAGGAACGGAGGCTCAGGCCCGGGATGAGGCCTTGAAGGATTTAGCCCGGGAAATTCTCCGCCAGACTTTAGACTTCTGGTAAGAAATTTTGTAACTATTCAGCCACCAAGGCACAAAGACACAAAGGTAAACAAGGAAATTTAGCAACTACTTAGGCTGAAGACCGAAGGCAATAGATTAATAGCCCTCAGCCTATCCACCTGAGTAGTTATAAAAAGGCATAAAAAGAATCATTCTCTAATCTTATTAGTGTGCTTGGTGTCTTTGTGGCAATACCTAAGTAGTTAAGGCATTTTTTATGAATTATCAGCGATTTTTACTGAACCTTGAAGGGGGGAGTATATCCCCCCTTTATCTTTTTTCTGGCCAAGAGGAGTTCTTGAAGGAGGAGGCTGTGAAGAGGCTCAGGGATTCCCTCCTGGCGCCGGGGGCGGTTGACTTCAACTACCATCTCTTTTATGGGAAGGAAGATAGCGGGGCCAGGATAGTGGATGCTGCTTTAACTCTCCCCTTTATGTCGGGGAAGAGATTGGTGGTGGTCAAGGAGGGGGAAAAGTTAGGGGTCTCCGATAAAAAGGAGATGTTAAAATATGCGCAATCTCCTTCTCCTTCCACGTGCCTTATTCTTTTTATAGACAAAATTGACCGGCGAGATAATTTCTATTCACTGCTGATGGAATCAGGTAAGGAGGTTTCCTTTAATCCGGTTCGGGAAAATGACATCATTGGCTGGATTGAAAATCGGGCAAGAAAGGAAGGCAAAATGATAGCCCCCCGGGCGGCTTTCGAACTCAAGGAGAGGATAGGCGGAAACCTCAGAGAATTGACTAACCATTTGACTAAGCTCTTCCTTTACATTGGGGATAAAGAAGAGGTTGGGGTGGAAGAAGTAAGAGTTTTAGTAGGAGAAGGGAGGGAAACGAATAGTTTCACTCTTACCGAAGCCATTAGCGAGAGAGAAAAAGGCAAGGCTCTGAAAATATTAGGAAAAATCCTATCCGAGGGGAGAAAAGCTCCGGAGATAATCGGTCTTATCGCCTGGCAGATGAGGCGGATCGCCGAAGCCAAGAGCCGAATAGCCCGAGAAGAAACGGCGGCGGAAGTCTGTAAATCTCTGGGAATATTTCCTTTCTTTCAGAAGAAGTTTATCTCCCAGGTGAAGAAATTCTCTCCCCCTCAATTGAGAGAGAACTTTTATTCCTTGTTAAAGGCTGATCGGCAATTCAAGTCGGGGAGATTAACCCCGGATTTAATTCTCGAACTTCTGGTAATTAAACTCTGTGCCTAAAAGATAAGGCGCAAAGGCGCAAAGGAAAAAATAAAAGCCAATACTTGCAGTTTTTTAAGGTTTTTTAATTTTGTGCTTTTGCGCCTGTTCGCACTGAAGTCACACTAAGTTCAGGCAGTTTTTAACTGATTCACTTTCTTAGCCAGACGGGATTTCTTCCGTCGGGCGGCATTCTTGTGGATTAGATTCCGGGATGCAGCCCGGTCTAAAGCCGAGCTGATTTTAGGGAGGGCCTTTTTAGCCTCTCCTTCCTTCTTAATCCCGATGGTTTGATTAAGGTTCTTAATCAGCGCCTTCAAGGATTTCTTACCCCGGAGATTCTTAGCTCGTTTCTTTTTATCCGTCTTCAATCTTTTCTTGGCTGACCTAGTTGCGGGCATATTTTAACCCCTCCCTATAATAATTCATTTCGCTCACGGTTCAGTTATGAAGTGACTATTGTTTTACCATATAAAAATATAGCTGTCAAATATATTATCAGGGAATTATCCAGAAGATGTCGTAAAATTAAGCAAATAGGTTAATATTATAACTACTAAGTCTTTGTTATTGTGATTGTTAAAGCGAAATTCCAGCTCCTTGAGGTACAGATGTAGCTTTTCGGGTTTTATTCCGTGAAATTTAGCCAAATTTTCCTTAGCATAAGCCCAGAAACTTTCTATGGTGTTGATATGCGTTTTCCCATTAGCAAAGGCCTTCTCTTTGTTGATTTTGATATGTTCTGTTTTGCTTAAACTATGAAACCCCTTTTAATAAGCTCCAAAAAGTTGCAGAATTATTGAGCTAGTACATCTGTCTCTATTGTGTCCTTTGACAGGAGCAGGGAAAAGTGCTAAGCTATTATGCAAGAAAGGTTGACCGGCAACCTTTAACGAAATTCGTATCTTAATTGTTGGGTCATTATTAGAATTTTTAACTCTGATCATTATTGAACTTATGGTAGCTGGCGATGCCAGAATCTCTTACGAGAGTCGGACTTCCGGTATTGAGTTTTGACCATTATAAGATTAATTGGCTATAGGGGCTTATGACCGTGATAAACGCTGTAGGTTCAAGGAGTTAGGAATATGTTAACGGAGAAGGAGAGGAAGGCTTTATTAAATATCGCTCGCCAGGCGATTGAGGAATATATCCAGGAGGGGAAGAAGCCGACATTTGAGGTGACGGAGCCCCCATTAAGAGAGAAGAGGGGAGTGTTCGTTACCCTCCATGAGGGAGGAAGACTGCGGGGATGCATTGGCCAGATAAGGCCTGTGGATGAACTTTATCAAGCTGTTTCCAGGATGGCTATCGAATCGGCTACTGCCGATCCCCGCTTCCCGCCGGTTAAAGCGAAGGAGCTCAAGGAAATCGAGATAGAGATTTCCGTGCTCACCGTTCCAAAAAGGATTAAGAGCATTGAGGAAATGGAGTTAGGAAGGGACGGGGTCATCATCAAAAGAGGAATGAGGCAAGGGGTTTTCCTTCCCCAGGTAGCTATGGAGACTGGCTGGAGCAAAGAGGAGTTCCTGGAGCATCTCGCTCGGGATAAGGCCGGACTGGAAGCTGGGGCCTGGAAGAATAAAGGTACCGAAATTTTCACTTTCCAGGCGGAAATTTTCTCGGAGCAAAAGAAAAAAAACAATATAGGACGCAGATAAACGCGGATTTAAAGGATTTATTAATTAAAAAGAAGGAGTTAATCTTTGTCCATCCCAAGAAAATCTGCGTCCCCGGTAATAGGGAGAAATTGAGGATGAAAAAATATCCAGGTGGGGGTAAGTCCCGGAATATTGGATTTATCTCCACGCGTTTGGCGGGAACGGACGGGGTTTCCCTGGAGACAGCGAAATGGGCTGATGTCCTGGAAAGGGAAGGTTTCACCTGTTTCTATATGGCCGGTGAGCTTGACCGTCCCCCGGAAAGGTCCTTCCCGGTAGAGGAAGCTCATTTTGCTCATCCTGCAATTCGAGAGATTTATAAAAAATGTTTCCAGGTCCACGTGCGGGACTTATCTGTTACCAGGAAGATTCATCAGGCAAAAGATAGGCTCAAGGCAGAGATTTACCGATTCATGAAGAAATTTGCTCTCGACCTTCTCATCCCGGAAAATACTTTAACTATTCCCCTGAACATTCCTTTGGGCATGGCAATTACCGAAGTTATCTCGGAAACGGGAATTCCGGCTATTGCCCATCATCACGATTTCTTCTGGGAACGCAAACGTTTTTTAGTAAATGCCGTCTGGGAATACCTGAATATGGCCTTCCCTCCTCATTTGCCCTCTATCCAGCATGTAGTTATAAACTCGGCGGCGGATAACCAGTTAAGCCTGCGCACAGGCATTTCCAGCACCATAATTCCCAATGTTATGGATTTTGACCATCCCCCATCCCCCATTGACGATTATTCATCCGATGTAAGAGAAGCCTTCGGCCTGACGGACAAGGAGTTGTTTGTTCTCCAACCGACGAGGGTAGTCAAGCGCAAGGGGATTGAGCATGCCATAGAGCTGGTAAGCCGTCTCCGTATGGAAGCTAAGCTCATCATCTCCCATGCTTCCGGAGACGAAGGCAATGATTATGAGAAAAGGGTGCAGCAGTATTCATCGTTAATGAATGTGGATACCTTATTTGTATCCGACATCATTGGAGAAGGTCGCGGAAGGACGGAGCAGGGAAGAAAGATATATACCCTTTGGGATGTTTACCCCCACGCTAACCTGGTGACCTATCCTTCCACCCTGGAAGGTTTTGGCAATGCCTTCCTGGAAGCTATCTACTTTCGCCGGCCCGTCGTCGTCAATAACTATTCCATTTTTGCCACTGATATTAAACCCAAAGGATTCAAGGTCATCGAGCTGGAGGATTATGTTACCGAAGAGGCCATTTGTCTCACCCGGGAAATTCTGAAAAATCCCAATCGGGCCCGGGAGCTCACCGACCATAACTATGAATTAGGGAAACGATATTATTCCTATTCTATTTTACGGCAAAAACTTATGACTCTGATGTTAAACTGCTTCGGAGCTGCCTGACCTTCTATCGTAAGTCCTCTATGTAGAAACACCGTAACATTTTCTCCAAGTGTAGAGGCACGTTGCAACGTGCCTCTACAACTGATCCCTTACCTTTCTTATATCCGCAGGGGTATCTACCTCTATACAATCATATCGGGTCTTCACCATCTTTATACGATAGCCGTTCTCCAGGACTCGCAGTTGTTCTAACTTCTCGGCCTTTTCCAGGGGAGTAGGAGCCATTTTAGCCAATTTTAAAAGGAAGGACTTCCGATAGGCATAGGGGCCGATGTGTTTATAATAGTTGAGAGTTGAGAGTTGAGAGTTGAGAGCTTTGTCTCTAAGGTAAGGGATGGGCAGGCGGGAGAAATAGAGGGCGAATCCTTCTCTATCCAGGACTACTTTGACTATATTGGGGTTGGATAATTCCCGGGCCTCTTTTATCCGGCCGCAGAGAGCGGTCATATTAATTTCCGGATAGTCGAGGAGAGGTTTAACCAGTTGGCCAATCATTCCCGGCGGGAGGAGGGGAGCATCTCCCTGGAGGTTGACTATGATTCCATCCCTGGAGAGCTTTAATCGGGAAGCTACCTCGGCCACGCGGTCAGTTCCAGACTGGTGCCGCGAAGAAGTGACTCTAACCTCTCCTCCAAACTTCCTCACTTCCCGGAGAATCCTTTCATCATCGGTGGCCACGATGACTCTCTCTAAAACTCTGGATTTCTTCGCTTGCCGATAGACTCTCTCAATCATTGTCTGGCCACCGATATCGGCCAGGGGCTTTCCCGGAAATCGGCGGGAAGCATATCGGGCCGGAATGACCCCCACTATCCTCATCTTTAATCCCTCCCAAGAACCTGCTTAAGATTCTATCACTTCCTACCCCTTCCGTCAACTTTTCGCAGTATAGGAAAGTATAAACACCCCTCACCTTAATCCTTTTCCCCAGGGGGTAGGGAGAGCTACGAAGTTTTCTTGTCTTTCCCTCAAAGTTATGATAAAGTCTATAGCAGGCTGTTACTTCTGTGATACTCTAGGGGGTGAAAATTATAATGGCTAAGAGAAAAAGGCGGGGGAGAAGAGGGGTAAGGTTTTCTCCCCCCGGCCCCCCTTTGAGGCTATTTTGCATCTTCCCCAGGAGCCGGAGGATGAGGAACACCTGGAACAGGGAACGATTATAGTGGCCATGAGCGAAGAAGAGGTGAGGGGTTGGATGGAGAAACATCTGGAACCTCTTCTTGTTACTGCCTCGGAGGTGGTGGAATGAGTTATGACCTTATTATTGTGGGAGGAGGAGCGGCGGGGTTGACGGCGGGTATTTATGCCGGACGGGCCCGGATGAAGACCCTTCTCATAGAGAAGGTAGCTCCGG
>CAZGXS010000009.1:0-12873 GCA_964529935.1 uncultured bacterium
CCTTATTTGGTTATTACTGTTTGGCTATTGCTCTCTTAGGGTGGCTGTATTTTGCTTGAGTCATAGGAAAGACTCCAAAGTACCCGCCCACGGATAGGCGGGGTTTTTCCTGTCCGCCTCAGGCGGGCAACCCCGCCCGAGCTTGCGGGACAGGAATGTCCCGCCTTGTGCCCGTAAGGGTGCTATCCATAAAGTATGAGGAGCGGCGAATTTTCTTGATGTTTAGGAATTTCAAAGTTGCTTAGAAAAGAATAAATACTTGTTAGTTAGCTTGATAAATCAAGCAACTACAGTTCGTTTTTCACCCTAAAGGGCACAGGGTAGTTGCCCAATTTATTGGGCTAATTTACTTAACCAGGGCAAGCAAGTCTCTGCCTAAATAAAGGAGAGAAAGAAAATGGCTAATTTTAAGGACCGGATTATCCGGGCGGCCCGATTGGATGTTGCCCTCTATGAAGAAGTTGAGGCTGACAAAGGAGCGCTGGGGCAGGCTACGGGAGTGGTTGTTCTTTCCAGCGTGGCGGCGGGAGTGGGAACAGCTTTGGAGGTAGGACTGCTCGGACTCCTTATAGGAACGCTTGCCGCCCTTATCGGATGGTATGTCTGGGCCTATATCACTTACTTTATCGGCACGAGACTTCTTCCTGAACCTCAAACCCGGGCCGACCATGGCGAATTACTCCGCACCCTGGGCTTTGCCAGCTCCCCGGGATTGATCCGGGTGCTGGGTATCATTCCCGGGTTGACTGGGATCGTCTTTATAGCCGCTAACATCTGGATGCTTGTGGCCATGGTAATTGCCGTCCGGCAAGCTCTGGACTATACTAGCACCTGGCGAGCGGTAGCTGTCTGCGTCATCGGCTGGATTGTTCAGGTACTAATGCTTGCCTTATTGTTTACTCTTATGGGCAGAGCTTCCTAAAATTGATTTAAACAGGTCTTTTATTTCCTTGCTTATTCTCTCCGATGGTGGTATTCTTTCCATTCAGGAGACTCACTAATAGCCAGATTCAAGGGTGTTCTGCTACCAGAAGAGATTGTCTATAGAATAGAGATGAGTTCGAGTTCCGGAACAGCTCCCCTCTTATCTCGCCCGGGGACAGGCATATTCTACCGCTCGCAGTTTGCAAGTAGAACTCGCTAGTAAGTGCGCCGGTCCCTCAACAGTGCTTCTTATGTCTTTATGGTTACAAAATTTTAGGGAGGGAGGAAATGAGCATAGGGTATACTTATTTAACTCGAGCAGGATATGAGAAATTAAGAAAGAAGCTGGAACATTTAAAGACTGTTCGCCGAAGAGAAATTTCTAAAGAGATCGGCAAAGCTATAGCTCATGGAGATATAAGCGAAAATGCCGAATATGATGCAGCCAAGGAAGCGCAGGCCTTAACTGAGAAAAGGATTGCTGAATTAGAAAATAAACTTGGCTATGCACGAATTATTGACGACGAAGATATTCCCAAAGACCAGGTGTTAATTGGCGCAACAGCTAAACTAAAAGATTTAGACTCCAGAGAAGAACTTCAATATACTCTTGTTTCAGAATTAGAGGCAGATTTTTCACAGGGGAAGATTTCTATTACTTCTCCAGTGGGTAAAGGTTTGTTGGGCCATAAGGAAAACGAGACCGTAGAGATTAAAATTCCTGCAGGAATTTTAAGGTATCAAATATTAAAAATAACCAGGAATTTGCACTAATAGCTTATGTTCGCCTCGTTCTGCTGGTGCCCTTTAGGGTACTGGTGCCCTTTAGGGTATAAGTTAGGTGCTTATTAAAGATGATCACAGAAATTATAAAAGTCAATCCCGATAATATAGACCTGGCCAAAATTAGGAAGGCAGCTAGGGTAATAAAAGAAGGCGGTTTGATTGCTTTTCCCACAGAGACGGTTTATGGGTTGGGCGCGGATGCGTTTAGTCCTCAAGCCTGCGCTAAACTCTTTGCCGCTAAAAGCAGGCCATTAGATGACCCTTTAATCGTTCACATCTCTAAAGAAAAAGACCTATTTAAATTAACAAAATATGTTTCTGAGGCAGCATTAAAATTGGTTGATAGGTTCTGGCCCGGGCCCTTAACCCTGGTTCTTAAAAAGTCCGATGAAATATCAAATATAGTTACTGCCGGGCTTGATACTGTAGCTGTGAGAATGCCTGCTCATAAGATTGCTTTAGAACTAATCAAAGAATCTAAAACACCAATCGTTGCCCCCAGCGCCAATCTTTTCGGCAGGCCTTCTCCCACCAACTCTCAGCATGTAATAGATGATTTGGATGGAAGAATAGATTTGATTATTGACGGAGGAAAGACTCAAATAGGGGTAGAATCAACTGTTTTAGACTTGACGCAAAGCCCTCCTTCTATATTGCGGGCGGGAGGGACAAGCATGGAAGAGCTAAAAGAGATAATCAAAGAAGTAAGGCTCTTTAAGCAAGAAAATAAAATTTTATCACCGGGGATGTATCCGCGACACTATTCCCCCCGGGCAAAGGTAATGCTTATTGAGGGCGACGGCGAAATCCAGGTAGAAAAAATCCGGAATCTGGCCTCTCGCTTTAATTTACAAAATCGCTGTTTGGGGATATTGGCCAAGGAAGAAAATAAAGATAAGTATGGTGAGTTGAACATTAAATTATCAGGGCCAGAGGATGACCTGGCTATTTGTGCAACTAATCTCTTTTCTGTTTTAAGAGAGTTTGATAAAGAGGGCGTAGATACAATTATCGTTGAAGGTGTCAAAGAAGAAGGGTTGGGTTTAGCAATTATGGATAGATTAAGAAAGGCGGCTGGTGAGGAAAATGTTTTCTAAAGTGTTAATTGCCAATCGGGGTGAGATTGCCTTAAGAATAATTAGGGCCTGTAGAGAAATGGAAATAAGGACAGTTGCTGTTTACTCAGAGGCGGATAGATATTCTCTGCATGTTCGATTAGCTGATGAGGCTATCTGTATTGGTAAGGCGCAAAGTGAGAAAAGCTACCTAAATATTCCCGCCATTATCAGTGCTGCTGAGATTGCTGATGTGGAGGCAATACATCCAGGCTATGGTTTTCTCTCTGAGAATACTCATTTTGCGGAAATTTGCGAGTCTTGCAAAATAAACTTTATCGGGCCTCCCTCTGACGCAATAAGCAAAATGGGAAATAAATCTGTGGCCAGGGGAACAATAGAGAGGGCGAAAATTCCTGTTGTTCCGGGAAGCGAGGGAATAATTAAGGATGAGAAAGAAGCAATCAAGGTAGCAGAAAAAATTAGCTATCCGGTAATGATTAAAGCCTCTGCTGGCGGAGGAGGCAAAGGGATGAGGATTGCCCACAATAAAGAGAGCTTGGTTTCGGGGTTTCATGTGGCTCAAAATGAATCCCAAGCTGCTTTTGGCAATAACGAGGTTTATATCGAAAAGTACATTGATGAGGCACGCCATATTGAGATACAGGTCCTGGCCGATAAATTTGGCCACACTATCCATTTGAGAGAAAGGGAATGCTCTATTCAAAGGAGACACCAAAAGCTCATCGAAGAAACTCCTTCACCGGCAATAGATGACAGCTTGAGAGAAAGAATGGGTGAGGCAGGAGTGAGAGCGGCAAAAGCAGTGGGCTATTTTAGCGCTGGCACTGTAGAGTTTATCTTAGACAAACAAGGCGATTTCTACTTTATGGAGATGAATACAAGAATTCAGGTTGAACACCCTATAACCGAGATGATTACCGGTATAGATTTGCTTAAAGAACAGATTCGCATTGCTGCCGGCGAAAAACTGGCTTATCAACAAAAAGATATTACCTGCACTGGCCATTCCATAGAATGCCGAATAAATGCTGAAGATCCGGATAATAATTTTATGCCTTCGCCGGGGGAAGTTGCCGAATACAATCCTCCCGGTGGGCCAGGGGTGCGAGTAGATTCTCATCTCTACAGGGGCTATGTTATTCCGCCTTATTATGATTCATTAATCGCTAAATTGATAGTTCAGGCAGAAGACCGACAATCTGCTATTTTGCGTATGAAGAGGGCGCTAGAGGAATATATTATTGAAGGGATAAGGACAACCATACCTTTTCACTTGAAAGTGCTAAATCATGGAGATTTTCAAAAGGGGGAATATTCCACTAAATTTATTGAAGAAAAATTGATGAGAGGATAGGAAGCTTTGAAAACGAGCAAAGATAAAATAGCCCTTGAACCGCTTGTGTATCTATCCCTACAAAAGAGAACTGAGTAAATATAATTTCTGTCTTCTTTTAGGGTTAAAACATATTGCTGCTTCCGCGGAAATCCTCAATGTACAAGCTGCCACAGAACTTTATTTCTGTTGCTTTAAGATTGTCTCCTTCTGGCCCGATTAACTTAAACGACCACGGAGCATCCCTGCAACATTTGAGCGTTCTTATAAACGTTTCTATTCAAGACTGGCCGTCCAGGGTGTGTGAGGTCGCTCAAACTGGACAGGCGCCTCTCTGTATAGCCCAGGACAATTATACCGGAAATATCGGCCGCGGCTAAAACGCTTAAGAACTTTGCCTGTATTGTCAAAAGGTGATTGACTAACAAAAAGAATGCAGTTGACGGCTTGTAGCCGCACCTGATTCGTAACATTAGAAAATAAAACAGGAAAGGAAGATTATTGGTATGTCTAATCAAAAACGTCGCAAAGATATGAGAAATATTGCCATTATCGCCCATGTTGACCACGGAAAAACAACGCTTGTGGATGCTCTTTTGAAGCAGACAGGAGCATATAAATTCAAAGCCGGCGAAACTACAATTATGGACTCAAATCCGCTGGAAAGAGAACGGGGGATTACTATTTTTTCCAAAAATGCCTCTTTTTCTTATAAAGGAGTCCAGGTTAACCTGGTTGATACTCCCGGCCATGCTGATTTTGGCAGTGAAGTGGAAAGAATTCTGGAAATGGTAGATGGGGTACTTTTACTTGTCGATGCGGTTGAAGGTCCGATGCCGCAGACAAAATTTGTGCTCAGGAAATCTTTAGAGCTACACCTTAAACCAATTCTAGTTGTTAATAAAATCGATAGGAAAAACGCCCGGCCTGATAAAGTTGCGGATATGACTTTTGATCTTTTTTGTGAATTGAACGCCACGGATGAACAATTGGACTTTCCTATTGTTTTTGCTTCCGGAAAACAGGGGATAGCTACCCTTGATTTAGATGAAGAAAGCGAAGATGTGAAACCTCTTCTTGATACCATACTGCATCGGGTCCTGCCTCCAGTAGCGGATCCGGCGAAACCTTTTCAAATGTTGATCACGATGTTGGATTATGATTCCTATATCGGCCGTATTTCCATCGGCCGTATTTTTCATGGAAAAATAAAAAACGGCGAGCAGATGGTTCTTATCAAAAATGATGGCACAATGAAACCGGGGAAAGTAACGAAAATACTAAAATATCAAGGGTTAAAAAGGATTGAAGCTCAAGATGCGGAAGCCGGTGATATTGTATCTATTGCCGGGATTGATGATGTGAAAGTAGGAGAAACTTTAGCCTCCATAGAAAAACCGCAGGCTTTACCGAAAATAAAAATTGATGAGCCGACTATTTCCATGCTTTTTTCCCATAATACCAGTCCTCTAGCAGGAAAGGACGGCGGTAGATTTTTAACTTCGCGGCATATTCGTGAACGATTGATGCACGAAGGGCTTACTAATGTGGGGATCAAAATAGAAGAACTGAAAGGAACGGAAAGATTCAAGGTATCCGGAAGGGGAGAGCTACATCTTGCCATCCTTATTGAAACTATGCGCCGAGAAGGATATGAATTAGAAGTTTCTTCTCCTCAGGTTATCTTAATGAAAACAGAGGGAGAAACTCTCGAACCTATCGAAGAAGTGATAGTTGAAGTTGACCAAGGATATCAGGGGGCTGTCATTAAAGCGCTTGGGGCAAGAAAAGCCGAAATGAAAAATATGCAGATAACGACAATTAAGACCATACGCATGGATTTTTTGATTCCCACAAGAGGTTTAATTGGTTTTAGGGGTGAATTTTTGTTGATGACCCGCGGTACGGGAATTATGTACCAGAACTTTTATCAATATCAGAAATTTAAGGGTGAAATTGCTCATCGTCAGGCCGGTGTCCTCGTCTCAATGAATGCCGGCAAAGCCGTTGCTTATGCTTTGTATGGACTGCAGGCAAGAGGAGAGATTCTTATTAATCCGGTAAGCGATATTTACGAGGGGATGATTGTCGGTATTAATAATAAAGGAAGCGATATTATTGTTAACGCTACTAAAGAAAAAAAGTTGAGCAATATGCGTGCTTCCGGAGCTGATGAAGCGATCAAGCTTATTCCTCCCAGAGAAATGACGCTGGAGTTTGCTCTGGAATTTATTGAAGACGACGAATTGGTGGAAATAACCCCCAAAAATATTCGCCTCAGAAAACGATACTTGACTGAACATGAAAGAAAATCAAAACTATCGAAAACAATGAAGAATAGGGCGGAACGTTGACTCCTAATGGAAAAAAATTGCAATTAGCTGTATAATGCGTTCTGAAGATTACTTGGGAATGTACTCAGCCAGAAGTTTCAGTACATTTCGGTTGTCCGACTTGATCAATCTGGCAGGTATTTCTAAGAAATCCGTTTTTTCTGTTTTTTCTTGTCTAACGGGAGTCTCTGTGGTAAGATGTGGCGTTGACAGTTTAGGAGAAGGGATGGGGAATGGCTTTAATCGTTCAGAAATATGGGGGTAGTTCCGTAGCTAATCCGGAACGGGTTAAAAAGATAGCTAAACGGATAGTGGCTGCTAAACGCCGGGGGAAGAAGATCGTAGTAGTCGTTTCTGCGCCGGGAGATACCACGGATCGACTGATTGATCTGGCACATCAGGTTGCCAGCGAACCAGCCGAGAGGGAGATAGATGTCTTGATTTCCACGGGGGAACAGGTCTCCGTGGCCCTTCTGGCCATAGCTATTCAATCTCTCGGGTGTCGGGCTATCTCTTCTACCGGTCCCCAGGTGGGAATTGTTACCGATAGCTCTCATACTAAGGCTCGGATTTTAAAGATTAATACTAATCGGATAGAGGAAGAACTGAGAAAAGGCAAAATAGTTATCGTGGCTGGTTTTCAGGGAACGGATATTAATGAGAATATCACTACCCTGGGGCGAGGGGGGTCTGACCTTACCGCCGTGGCTTTGGCAGCGGCTTTGAAGACAAATTGTTGTGAGATTTATACTGATGTGGAGGGGGTTTATACGGCTGACCCTCGTATTGTTCCTCAAGCGAGGAAGTTGGCCAGCATATCTTACGATGAGATGTTAGAGATGGCCAGCGCCGGGGCTAAGGTGCTTCATAATCGGGCGGTAGAGTTTGCTAAGAGGTTCAATATTCCCATTCAAGTTCGCTCCAGTTTTTCCAGGGGGAAAGGAACTATGGTTATCAAAGAACATAAGTTTATGGAAAATGTTGTCGTTCGGGGGGTTACTCTAAATACGGATGAAGCCAAAGTCTCTCTGCGCGGAGTGCCCGATAAGCCCGGAGTGGCCGCAAAGATATTTAAGATTATAGCTGATGAAGATATAAATATTGATATGATTATTCAAAATATAGGAGAGAAGGGGAAATCTGATATATCCTTCACGGTAATAAAAAGGGATTTGAAGAAGACTTTAGCTATAATCGGGAAGGTGGCTAAGACTATCGGGGTTAAGCAGGTGGAGGCTGATGAGAATATAGCCCGGATATCTATCGTTGGGGTGGGGATGCGAACTCATTCCGGGATTGCCGCCCAAATGTTTGGAGCCTTAGCCTCTAAGAAAATCAATATCGAGATGATTAGCACCTCGGAGATAAAAACATCCTGTATCGTGGGTAAGAAACACGGCCCTAAGGCAGTCCAGGCGATACATGCTAAGTTTGGGTTGGGAAAAAGGTAATGCCTTGAGAAAAGAAGTGTCAAAGAACTAAAGTGTCAAAGTGTTAAAGTAACTGCTCAATAAGTTGTGGAAAAACATCTCCCTTTTGTCATTTCGACCGGGGGGAGAAATCTTAAATTATCACGCATAGCAAAGATTTCTCACATTCGTTCGAAATGACATAAAATGACATGGCTGAACAAATAGTTCAAAGTTCCACAGGATATGGAGAAGTTACCCGTCAAACTGTTTTCTGGAGATATAGACAATGCCACCTAAAAAAATAAAATTATACGATACCACTTTGCGGGACGGGATGCAGGCGGAAGGGATTTCCTTCTCTTTGAAGGATAAATTAGCCATCGCTAAAAAGTTGGATGTCTTAGGTATCCACTACATTGAGGGTGGATGGCCAGGGTCTAATCCCAAGGATATAGATTTTTTCAAAGAGATAGCTAAGGTACCTCTCAAACAAGCTAAAATCGTTGCTTTCGGTAGCACCCGCCGGGCGGATAAAAAGGTCGGCGATGATTCTAATCTTAAAGCTATACTTAGTGCAGGAACGCCGGCGGTGGCTATTTTCGGGAAGAGCTGGACCCTGCATGTGAAGAAGGTGTTGAAGACTACTCTGCAGATGAACCTCAAGATGATAGAGGATTCCATCTCTTTCATGAAATCAAAGGGAAAAGAGGTCATTTACGATGCCGAGCATTTCTTCGATGGATACAAAGATAATCCCGAGTATGCCTTGAAGACTTTGAAAGTGGCTGAAAAAGCTGGAGCAGACTGGATTGTCCTCTGTGATACGAACGGGGGAGTTATGCCCTATGAAATAGAGAGTATCTCCCGTAAGGTTAGGAGGGAGATAAAGACCCCCCTGGGGATACATACTCACAACGACTCGGGGATGGCGGTAGCTAATTCCCTAATGGCGGTAAAAGCAGGTTGCACTCAGGTGCAGGGAACGCTCAATGGCTATGGGGAAAGGTGTGGGAATGCTGACCTTTGTGTAGTTATTCCCAACTTGCAATTTAAATTAGGGGTGAGCTGTCTTAGCAATGAACAGCTTAGAACTCTCAAGGAAGCCTCTCGCTATGTGAGCGAATTAGCTAACCTTATTCCCGATGATCGGCAGCCTTTCGTTGGGGATAGCGCCTTTGCCCACAAAGGAGGAATGCATGTAGACGCGGTGAGGAAGACTCCCTTGAGTTGTGAGCATATAAATCCGGAATTAGTGGGCAATCGTCAACGGGTGCTTGTCTCCGAGCTTTCCGGGAAGGGGAACATTTTGCATAAGACCTCTCAGTTTGGTTTGGATTTGAGCAAGGATAGCCCGGAAACCAAAAAGATGGTTGATATCGTTAAGGAGTTAGAGCACCGCGGCTATCAGTTTGAGGTGGCCGAGGGATCGTTTGAACTTTTGATAAGAAAATCTCTAAGAAAGTACAAAAAACTTTTTGATCTAGAGGGGTTCCGGGTGAGCGTGGAGAAGAGAGAAGATAACCGTTTAATCTCCGAGGCTACTATAAAGGTTAAGGTCGGGGGGGTGAGGGAGCATACGGCAGCGGAGGGGGACGGTCCGGTTAATGCCCTGGATAATGCTCTCCGTAAGGCCCTGGAGAAGTTTTATCCTGCCCTGGCGGATATGCATCTTAGCGATTTTAAGGTGAGGATTCTCGACCCCAAATCGGGAACGGCAGCTCAGACCCGGGTGCTTATTGAATCCCGTGACCATGAGGATATCTGGATGACGGTCGGTGTCTCTGAGAACATCATTGAAGCCAGCTGGCAGGCGCTGGTAGACAGTATTGAATATAAATTGCTCAAGGATGAGAAAAACAAGCACCAGGCCTAAGACTTAGGTATCAGACCTTGAGAAGAGAGACTATTCGCCGGCATGCTCCTCGCACACGGGAGCAGTCTCCCTTTAAAATTCTACATAATCATGGTTTATGCTTTGCTTTGGAGGAACGGAAAACGGGATTGGAAATGAGGAAAAGCTTGGAGGAGAAATTTAACCTTTCCAGTAAAGACCGGCTGCTATTCGAGAAGATTGTGCAGACTCCTATTGAGAAGCGCCAGGAGCTATTAAAAAGCTTAAGCGATTTAAGGAAAGAGGCTGGATTAAGTTACGCTCTCCTTGCTTTGTACCGTCAGCAAGTCAAGAGTGGATTTGTTTTAGCTGATCCTCTGAAGCCAGGGAGAAAAGAGGAGAAGAAATTTTTTGACCCGGGTACGGATATTACCTTTTATTTGCAATGGAATCCCGACCGGGAACTAAGAAAAAATCATTGTCTTCTTGTAGAACGAGGAGTTATCGCCAGAAATGTCGATGAGACAAGATTAATTAATAAAGATGGGAAGGGAAAAGCTTGCTATCTTTGCAGGACAAATATTGAGCAACAGAACCCGGGAGAGACTCTTCTTGAAATCGAACTTGCCGGCGAAAAATTTTATATAGGAGCAAATTTTGCTTACCTAACGGACAATCATTTTACCCTGATGAGTGCGGAACATCGGCCTCAACGATATCGAAAAGAAATTCTCCAGATAGCTAACGAGTTCGTAGATAAAACGGAAGGAGTTTTCCGGGCTGTATTTAATGGACTGGCCGGGGCTTCTATTGAAGAGCATGAACACCTCCAGGCAACCACGGAAGAGTTTCCCCTGGAAGGAATAAGGATAAAAAGGGAAGAAGATATAATATATGAAAGCGATGATATAAGAGTTTCTTGTCCTAAATATTATTTGCCGGTCTGGCTCGTGGAGGGGAGGAATAAAATAAAAAACGAATGTACGGCGGATAAGATTATCGGAAGATGGCAAAGTTTAAGTGAGTATCATACCGAGAATATCATTGCTATCAAAGTAGGTGATTCCTACCGAACATTTATCCTTCTTCGAGATAAAAGGAGATTGGTTGGAGCGGGGAAAAAAGACGGCATGGCCGTTTACGAAGCTGGAGGGAATATTGTCCTCTCCTATAAACCCAAGGTAAAAAGAAAAGGAGAAATAGACGAGAGGGAAACTTTTGAGGGAGGGAGTATAGAAACTATAAAGCAATTTTTAAAGGAAATTTCTCCCCAAGAACAAAGCTCTTCCCTCTTAGCCCGCTTTATTCATACCTTTTTAAAGTTGGAACAGGGCGGGCTACCCCGCAATCTTTAATTAATCCGCCTCGGGCGGATGAATTATGCGGCCCTTCGGGTGGATTATTCACTGGGAAGTGAATAATCCAGGTTAGCGGAAACGGTGGGCTTTGAGTGAGAAGCCCACCGTTTCCAGGGGAATTGAATCTACAGAGGGCATAGAGAAAAAACATAGAGAAAAAACTCTTGTCGGTATGATGGTAATATGGTATAATACGATATGGTATGAGCTAATGTCCTGATTTGCAGGAAAGCAAATTAAAACGGTGAAGACAAGTAGTGTAGCCCTTTATGGGCGTAAATAAACTGTTACATGATATGATATATCAGCGAGGGATAAAATGAAAAAAGACATTCATCCAGAGTATAAAGAGGCAACCATTGCTTGTGCTTGTGGAGAGCTTATCCACACTCGTTCTACCAAACAGAATATAAGGGTGGAGATTTGCTCCAAGTGCCATCCCTTCTTCACCGGGAAACAAAAATTAGTGGATACTGCCGGGCGAGTAGATCGGTTTCGAAAGAAATATGGTCTGTAAATAAGCATTAAAAATAGGCGCAGAGGCATACAAATAAGGTAGAGGCACTAAGGCACAGAGGTACAAAGTTTTTATTTCTTGTTTTTTTTTAAGTATTAACTCTGCGTCTTTGTGCCTTTGTGCCTTAATGGCAGAGCTATGTTTGAAAAACTTCAGGCGTTTGAAGAGGAATATGATCATCTGGCTGAATTGTTGAGCGATCCCCAAGTTATCGCTGACCGGACTAAATATAGTGAGCATGTCAGGAGATATAATAAGCTAAGGAACATTGTGGATAGGTTCCTTAGCTATAAGCGAGTGCTGAAAGAAATAGAGGAATCAAAGACTATTTTGGGCGAGGAGGAAGCGGATCAGGAATTGCTGATTCTGGCTGAAGATGAATTAGAGCAGTCAGAGCGGGAGAAGATTGAATTAGAAGAGGAGCTAAGACAGCTTCTCCAGCCCCGGAGGGATGAAGATAAAGAGAGGAATATCATCATTGAGATTAGAGCGGGCACGGGAGGGGGAGAAGCCAGCCTTTTCGTGGGAGATCTCTTCCGTATGTATTCCCGATATGCCGAAAAGCAGGGCTGGAAAGTAGAGGTTATGAGCAGCCATCCTACGGGAGGGAGAGGATTCAAGGAAATTATCTTTGGGGTGGAGGAAAAGGAAGCTCACCTGCGACTTCAGTATGAGGGAGGAGTACATCGGGTCCAGAGAGTGCCAGCAACCGAATCTCAGGGAAGAATTCATACCTCAACGGTTACTGTAGCTGTTCTTCCCGAAGCCGAGGAAGTGGAGGTGAAGATAAACCCCGAGGACGTCCGTATTGATACTTTTCATGCCGGGGGGGCTGGGGGTCAACATGTTAATGTTACCGATTCGGCAGTGAGGATTACCCATAAGCCTAGCGGAATTGTGGTTCAGTGTCAGGATGAAAAATCCCAACATAAGAATCGGGCCAAGGCTATGCGAGTTCTCCGGGCTCGGCTCTTCCAGTATTTAAAGGAACAGCAAGATGCGGAGATTTCAGAGGATAGGAGAACGCAGGTGGGAAGGGCAAAGCGGAGCGAGAAGATAAGGACCTACAATTTCCCTCAGAGTCGAGTGACTGATCACCGAATTGGACTAACCCTCCATAAATTAGATGAGATCTTAAAAGGGGATTTGGATGAGCTGATCGAGGCTCTCCTGCAGCACTGACCCCTCATTCCTGATCCCTGTTCCCTGTCTTATAAGCCTCTTCTATCTTTTTAGCGACATCCCTATAGATGATATCTACCTCATAGATTTTCTTATATTGGGAGAGGGCTTGTCTTCT
>CAZGXS010000009.1:12973-15758 GCA_964529935.1 uncultured bacterium
TATAGATGATATCTACCTCATAGATTTTCTTATATTGGGAGAGGGCTTGTCTTCTTTCTCCCATCTTCTCATAGAGTTGTCCTAACTGGTAATGGATTTCTTTGGCCTCATTATCCATGGCTCCTGGACTCTCCGCCAGGGCTTTCTGGAACTGTTTAACAGCCATATCCAGGATATTGCTCTCTTGGAAGCAAACACCGATCATGTATAGAGATTGACGCTTTACCTGGGGCTCGTTGACTGAAGCCTGGAATTCAGCTAAGGCTTTATCTACTTCCCCCTGCTCCTTATAAAGTTTTCCCAGTTCAAATCGCAGAGTGAGCTCTTGGGAGTTTTCTTTTATTTTTTCCTGATAGTCTTGAATCTGAAGGTTCAATTTATCGTAGTGAGCTTTCTTCATCCTTTCCTTAGCCTCGGAGCTATCCGGATGGGATTTGAGAATCTCCGAGCACTCCCTGATAAGCACATCAAATTTCTTAAAGTCTATTTCTTTTAATTTCCTGGGGATGTTTCTATTGTTAGGCTCTACTTCCAGAACTTTTTTGTATTTCTCTTTTGCTTTCTCGAAGTCTTCCTTCACAAGGTAGAGATCGCCTAACTTTTCTTGAACGGCTGACTTGTTTGCCCCAAGTAGAGCCTCTTTCTCGTAGGCGGCAATTCCTTTATCCGGTTCCCCGTTCTCCAGATGAAGATCCCCTAAAAGGCGGTGGATTGCCGGGTTGTGAGGATCTAATTCTGTGGCCTTCTCATAGAGAGCTATGGCTCTTTCCTTGCTTCCCTGCTTGAGGTAGAAATCCCCTAACACTCGATGGACAACAGCGTTCTGCGGTTCAAGAGAAATTATCTGTTCGTATTTCTCAATGGCCTTGTTGGTTTCTCCTTTTCTGATATAGAGATTGGCCAAGCTATCCAGCAGGGATTTTTTCGTGGGGTCTAATTTCACTACCTTCTCGTATTCTTTAATGGCTCTATCGAAGTATCTCTCCCGAATGTAAATTTCCCCCAGAGCCTGGTGAGCTTGAATATTATGGGGATCGATTTCTATTATCCTCTTATATTCGTTAGTAGCGTCATCGGTGCGGTTCTGATCAAGATAAGTAGCCGCCTGTCTTAGGCCGGCTGCGATGTCCGACTCCTTAGCTGGCTCTAACTTCACCTTTTTCTCTGGTGCTTCCCCTGCCTTTTGTTTTGCTTCCCCCGACTCTTCGGTTTTCTCTCTTTCCCTCTGTCTGTCCGCCGTCTTTTCGATGAAGGTTGATTCTTCTTCCCATTTCCCTTTGTCTATGGTGAGGAGAGCGTCTAAGTTCTTTAATTCACGAGTGATCTGGACATCCTCCGGTTTTAGGACGATAAATTTCTCGTAATAATACCTTGCTTCTTTCATCTTATCCTGTTCGAGATAAGTTTCTCCTAATCTCCTCAGCGTGTAGAGATTATCTTTCTCTAAGTTAAGAGTGGTTTGATAGGTTTCAATAGCCTGA
Organism: uncultured bacterium; assembly: GCA_964529935.1. Classification (GTDB taxonomy): domain Bacteria; phylum NPL-UPA2; class NPL-UPA2; order NPL-UPA2; family JAADIA01; genus CAZGXS01. The sequence continues at coordinate 14,455 of CAZGXS010000009.1, forward strand.
GAAGTCATCCCCATTTGCCGGTAGACATCCCCCAGACGGGGAAGGATAGCTAACTGAGAAGGGACAACTGAGAAAAGTTCCTCGTATTTTTCTGCTGCCTGTTCCCATTTCCTCAGTTTTTCATAGAAGAAACCTTGAATCATAAAAAGGATGCTTTTCATTTTTCGCCGAAATTCGCTTAGCGATTCAAACTTCTTCACTCGAGCTGCCTTGAGGCCATCCCTGGCCCGGGAGAAGTTAGGATCAAGGCCCAGAGCCGATTTGAAGAGTCTAATGGCATAGTCATACTGTTTCGTTTCGATGGCTTGGACAGCCTTGTGGTAAAAACGTTCTGCCTCAGCTATGTCAGTTCCGCCGTTCTCTCTCAAGATAACCCTCGCTATGCTCGGGAGTGGACAGTAATTAATTTAATAGTTTGATGAAGATTGCTATAAGAGCGACAAGAATAAGGATTATTACTCCCAGGCGAGGAGTTTTTTCCACCATCGTTTCTCCAGCCTTCTTCCCATAAAGGAGATACATTATTCCCCGAAAGAGGAAATCGCTTGCCTTGCCACTCTGAGAAGAAGAAGACTTTTTATGTATCTCTTTCTCCATACTTCACCTGTCTCCTTTTTTATATCGCAACAATATTTTACCACATAGACCTATAGCTTGTCAATAAAAGGAGGTTGCGAACAACCGTTTGACGGGATTGAGAATATAATGTATAATTATGCTGTAACAACAAGTAATACAACCTAAAGGAGAGGCATAATGTCCAGAGTAAGTAAAGTAATTAGCGTGTCTATTCCACCCGAAATGGCCAGGGAAGTGCAAAGAGTTGCCAGGGAGGAAAGCCGGACCCGGAGCGAACTTTTTCGTGAGGCACTGAGGCAGTATATTGCTACTCGTTCGCGCTGGCGTGCCTTGCAGCAATATGGGGCAAGGCAGGTAAAGAAGCTGGATATCAAGGAAGGTGATATCAAACGCCTCATAGATGAATACCGCTCCGAAACGAGAGTATGACCCGGGTAGTAGCTGATATCAATGTATTAGTTTCTGCTGTGGTCTTTGGGGGTGTTTCAGATAAGATATTGGACTTAGCCAGGGATGGTAAGATAGAACTTTTGACCTCCAGAGCTATACTTTATGAGCTTGCGGGAGTGCTCGAATCCAAGTTCCAATTCAGTCCGAATAGAATTAAGGAAGCTCTTTTCGAGATAGGTGTAATTTCCACAATTGTTAATCCCGATCGCCCCACTTCAGCTATTAAAGCAAATGAAGCAGATAATAGAATCTTAGAATGTGCTGTTAAAGGGAAG
>CAZGXS010000010.1:0-13310 GCA_964529935.1 uncultured bacterium
CGGAGCGGGCTAAAAGGTTAATTGGACGTACTGCCCTTTTGGAATTCAGATTAGTCGATACTGATCCCCGGAAGCTGGAGAGGGCTCTGGAGGGAAGAGTGCCCGGGGGCTACGAATTAAAGTATTTAGAGAGAAGGGATGAACGGGGAAGGGTAATAAGGTCAGAGCCTCTGCTTCTTAGAGCTACCCCGGAACTAACGGGAGCGGATTTAATTGATGCCTTCTCTACCTTTGGAGGAAGAGTAGGGGAATCGATCATTCAACTAAGATTTAATCGCCGCGGCGGTCGGATAATGTCCAGAATATCCGGGGAAGCGGTGAGGAGGTACGAGCGGGAAGGAGTGATTACTCGCCTGGCTATTCTCCTTGATGGGAACATTGCTTCGGCCCCTCAGATGAGAGTAAGAGTTGGTGATAGTCCGATCATTGAGGGAGGCTTTACTATGGAGGAAGCCACGGACTTAGCTCTGGTTCTGCGGGCAGGAGCTCTTCCGGCTCCCATTGCTATAGTGGAGGAAAGAACGGTGGGGGCTTCCCTGGGCGAGGACTCTGTTAGAGCCGGGGTGAGAGCCGCTATCCTCGGACTCATAGTAGTAGCTATCTTTATAGCTATCTATTATCTCAAGGTCGGCCTTATCGCTAATTTTTCCCTGGCCTTAGACCTGGCTATTATCTTAGCTGTCCTCTCCGCCTTCGGGGCTACTCTCACCCTTCCCGGCATAGCCGGAATTATCTTAACTATCGGTATAGCCGTAGATGCTAATGTTCTCATTTTTGAAAGGATAAGAGAAGAGCTGAAAGTAAAAAAGACGGTTCGCTCGGCTATTTCCTCTGGTTACCAGAAGGCTTTTGTGACCATTCTGGATGCCAATGTGACTACCTTAATTGTAGCTTTGATTCTTTTCTACTTCGGGACCGGTCCCATCCGAGGATTTGCCGTTACCTTAGGCATCGGTATTTTGGCCAGTATGTTTACGGCCCTTGTTGTCACCCGGGCGATTCTTGATCTTTTCTACCAACGGCAGCCCTTTACTAATTTGAAGATGATGCAATTTATCAGTAGTGTACCCCACATCGGCTTTGTCGGGAAGCGAAAATTGGCTTTTATCCTTTCCGGATTAGTGATTTTAGTAGCAATGACCTCTTTCTTGGAAAGAGGCGAAGATAAATTTGGGATAGATTTCACCGGAGGTACGCTGGTACAGCGAAGCTTCCGGGAAGCGGTACCTATAGAGACAATCCGAGAAGCCATTGCCGGCATTGGCTTGGAGAGTCGTATTCAGAAGATTGATGAAGGGCAAGGCGTAATCATCAGAACAGAATTAGGGGAAGATTATCTGTACACGGCCCAACTCATTGATGATAAGTTAAAAGCAACTTTGGGAGGGGTATTCATTGACGATCCTCGGGTGGGTCGCACCGAGATGGTAGGACCGGTAGTGGGAGAAGAACTTCGCCGGAAGGCCATCTGGGCTTTATCCATTGCCCTGATTCTCATCGTTATCTATATTGCCTGGAGATTTGAATTCAAATTCGGTATCGCGGCTATTTTAGCTCTCCTTCACGATGTTTTAATTACGGCAGGAATTTTTGCCTTAACCGGACGGGAATTTAGCTTACCCATTATTGCCGCTCTCCTGACCGTTATCGGTTATTCTCTGAATGACACTATAGTTGTCTTTGACCGCATCCGGGAGAACCTCAAACCGATGCGGAAAGAAAAATATGAGACCATTATTGATGTGAGCATTAATCAGACCCTTTCTCGAACTTTGCTTACCTCTTTGACTACTTTCATGGTTGTCCTTTCCCTCTTCCTGCTGGGGGGAGAAATTATTCGCGATTTTGCTTTCACTTTGATGATAGGCATCGTTGTGGGGACCTACTCTTCTATTTTCGTCGCCAGCCCGATCTTAGTAGAGTGGCAAGCACGTTTTAAGAAATAAGGGTTCAAGGGGTCCAGGATTCCAGTGGTCAAGTGAAAATCTTTAAGAAAACCTCTTAACCACAGGTAAACACAGCAACAAACCTAAAATCTTATGAGTATCAACCAACCTGATTTTCTGTGTTCATCTGTGTTCACCTGTGGTTTATACTTTACTAGACTTTAAAAAAATACTTGAACCCTCGAACCCTTGAATCCTCGAATCCTTAGAAACTTTGTGCCTGCCTATCTCACATAAATAGGATTAGTGAATATCCAGGGTTTCCCTTCTAAATACACCTCCAAACGATAGACCCCCCGCTGGGAGAGAGGCATTTCCAGGCTATTGCCTTCACTTTCTTTAATCACCTTGCCGTTGCCAATGAGCCGCAAAGAGGCTGAGCGGGGAGAAGAGGCGGTAAGAACAAGCTCCGGAGAAAATTTTATCTCATCGCCCATTATGGCTTCTTTATTCTTAGCGCTTGCTCTAAACATAAGACCGCTTGCTTCCGCCAGATAGTCATAGCTTAGGTAAGTATGTCCCTGCCGCAGAGCCGAATAAATGAGAGAGCGATCATAGTCCAGGTCCCGCTGGAAAGGAGAAGTGAGGATATGGGTTCTGATGGTAGAGAAAATCTGGCGGTAAGGGAAAAGCTTAAGGATTCCCCCGGGGAGGATATGGCGGGCATGGGCATCCACTCCTCCGATGGCTACTATCGGACGCTTCTGAGTAAGCCTATCCCATCTCTCTAAAGCCTTCTTAAAAGGACCTTTAATCGCTCGAGCAGGACGAAGGAAATAATAGAGCAAGTTAAAAGGGTTGACAGGCTCAAGCCAGTCATACATATAAGACCAAAGTTCTACTCCGGTAAAACCCTTTGCCTCCCAGTCAGCCCAAGGTCTTGCCTTTAAAAGAAAGCATCTCTTTCCTTGATTATCAGGGTGAACGATAAATCCTAATCCTCCCTGCTTATTTACTTCATCCACATATTCTTGAAGACCCATTTTTGTATGATCAATGGTCTTCTCAATTCCCAGGGCTAAGTAGTGGCTAGTCGGGGGAGAAATCTCTTGCCCCACTAGAATCAAGGTTTCCTTATACCATCCCTCCGCCCCTTCCTCTTTATGACGAAGAGTATGGTGGTCAGTGATAATGAGATAATCGAGCCCGACCCGATTAGCTGCCCCAACGATATTTTTTAAACTTCCGCTTCCATCCGAATGACGGGAATGGACATGGATAATTCCCTTATAATCTTTATATTTTTTTAGCATTGGGCAAAATCCTTTCCTGTTCCGGGGAACGGTAGAGAAGATAGAGGGGAAGACCGATCAAGCTCCAGACAAGGAGTATTAAGCGCAGAGCCAGAGAGATAGATACCGAGATTCCTCCCGCCAGGCCAACATAAGCAAAATATTTCTTATAGGCCATTTCTCCCACTCCCCATCCGGCTACTGAAATAGGGATGGAGCTAATCGCGGCTACGAGAGGTATGAAGATGAAGAAATAGGCAATTCCGATATCTCTTACTCCCAGCCCCAGGGCAATCTGGTAGTTAATGACTATCATCAGCGTTTGCAGAAGAAGGGAAAGGAGGAAAGCTTGGGCTAATACCCAGGGGCGAGATTTATAAAAATAGAAGGCCTGGTAAAGTTTTTCCAGTAACTCTTTTATCCGGCAGACTTGAGGATTTCCCCGACCCCTCCGGAAAATCTTTTCAAAGATTCTTCTATTATGGAAGGCTAAGATAATAAGGATAAGAGAGATAACAAAAACGAGTAGAACCGTGAGAACTGGCCCGCGTATCTCCGCTTGTCTCAAATGAAGAAGGCTTGCTCCGGCCCCTAAAAAGAAAAGGGAGAACCATCCCATTCCCCGATCGACGATGATAGTCATTACGGCCCCAGCTCTGTGGGAGGTTTCCCGAGAGACATAATAGGCCCTGATTATATCTCCCCCCGTGAGAGAAGGGAGGAAGTTATTAAAGAATAACCCCACAAAGAAAATCTGCAATATTCGGGGAAAGGTTAGCCGTATTTGGTGAGCCTCAAGGAGAACCTTCCAGCGCAGGCTTCCCAAAAGAAGGACCACCCCGTAAACGAGGAAAGCAGAATAAAGATAAAAAGGCTGAATTCCCTGGATTATTCCGATGACTTTCTGAAAATTCAAGTCCGGGCGAGTGAAGATGAAATAGAGAATACCTCCACTAACTCCAATCCGAAGGAGAAAGATGATGATTTTCTTCATGCTCGTTCTTTCCGGCCGGATAGACGGTACCACTGGATAAGCTTCTCTATTCTCTCCTCCAGGGAAACCCGGGGAAAATAACTTAAGAGTTTCCGGGCCCGGGCGGCCAGATGAACTACAGCCTGAATATTGGCTCTCTTGAACCTGGGATCGTAGCAGTCATTGAAATCATCTAAATAGATAACTTCCTTTCCCTCCCTCAAGAGTCTTTCGGTAAGATGGAAGCTAATAAACCCGGCTCCCCCGGTAACTAAGATGGACATTGCTTAATCCTATTAAATCAAAATGAAAACAGCAAAAGTCAAAGTTACATACCAAATTTTAAAAATGTAAAAGCTTTTAAGAAGATTTTGGATTTTAACTTATCATTTTGATTTTTGATGTTTAAGTTTCTATATAGTACGCCCGAGAGGACTCGAACCTCCGACAAGCGGTTTAGGAAACCGCTGCTCTATCCTAACTGAGCTACGGGCGCCTGTCTATTGCTAAAAAGAAACAACAGGCTGCTTTTTAACAGATTTACTTATAAGGGGAAAAAGCGGCTTGTCCTTTTTTCTTTAGGATTTATTCAGCATTAAGAGATTTGAGCTCTTCCCTAACTCTTTCCGCTAGGCCATGTTCCGGGTAATTAGCAAGTAATCTCCGGTAGATTGCTTTTGCTTGGCCAGGCTGATTGAGGATATTCTGATGAACCTGACCGATGCGAAATAGAGCCGGCGCGGTAATCTCCGGGCGGAGAAGATACCTTCTGCGGATTTCTTCATAAATCTGGATGGCCCGTTCCGCCTGATTTAAGTTAGTTTGATAAATCTCGGCCATCTGGAAGAGCGCCAGCGCGGCTTGCGGAGCCTGGGGATAATCATCAATTAATTTTTGCAGAGCCTGAACCCCTGCCTCCCAATCCTCCTGAGCAAAGTGAGTACTGGCTAAGAGCTCAGACGCCGCCAGACCGAAAATAGTCCCTCGATGCTCAGAAGTTAGCTTTTCATAGTGAACCACAGCTTCTTGAAAAGCCAGCTTCGCTTCTTCTGTTCTCCCTCCTAATTGATAATGCTGAGCCAGACGAAGAGGAACCGGGAGAGCCGAAGGCGTTCCCGGAAAATCGCTCAGCACTTTCCGGTAGGCAATGAGAGCCTGATCCCATTCGCCCTTCTGTCCATAAAGGGAAGCGATAGATAGTTGAGCTAAAGCGCTCATCTTCTCGTCCCGGGGATGTTTATCCAGGGCAAGCTGAAATTCTTTGATGGCCTGAGAGAAATCTCCCTTCCGGGCATAAAGCTGACCCAGGCGGATTTGCGCCTCCTGAACCCTAACTTCCCCGGGGTGAACCTCAATATACTGGCGGTAAGTCTCAATGGCCCGATCGGGAAGGTTCAACTGCTCCTGATAAATCTCGGCCATCTGGAAGAGCGCCAGCGCGGCTTGCGGAGCCTGGGGATAATCATCAATTAATTTTTGCAGAGCCTGAACCCCTGCCTCCCAATCCTCCTGAGCAAAGTGAGTACTGGCTAAAAATTCAGCCGCGGCTAAACCGAAGGGAGTACCTCTATGCTCGGAAGCTAACTTTTCATAGTGAACCACAGCCTCCTGAAAAGCCTTTTCCGCCTCTTTAGTCATTTCCCTTGCCTGATAATACCGAGCGATATGCAGGGGAACCCGAAGAGCAGGAAGGGTCCCGGGGAAATCGCTGATCACTTTCTTATATTCAACTAAAGCAAGGTCCCATTTATCCTTTAGCTCATAGAGAGAAGCGATGGCCAATTGGGCCGAAGGGCTCAGGTTATCATCCTTGGGGTAGTTATCCAGGACGAGCTGAAATTCTTTGATGGCCTGGGAGAGGTCTCCCTGCAGAGCGTAGAGCTGACCTAAGCGAAGCTGAGCCTCCTTGGCATTAGCCTCCTGGGGATAATTCTCAATAAACTTGCGGAAAGCCTCGATAGCTCGGGCGGGGAGCCTTAACTGCTCCTGATAGATTTGTCCGATGCGGAAAAGGGCCATCGGTGCCTGGAGGCTTTGGGGGTGGATAGCGATTAAAGCTTGAAAAGTCTTGATGGCTTCCTCTCCCTTACCCTGGTCCAGATAAGCACGAGCAATGAAAGACCGAGCTATAGCTCCTAACTCGTTTCCTTTGTTCGCTTCTGCTACCTCCTGGAAACCGGCAATTGCTTCTGCAAAGGCCTTCTCAGCTTCTTCCCTTTGCAATCTCATCTGATAGTGGCGAGCGATGTGCAGGGGCATCTCAAAGGTTCTTAAGAGTAGCCGACCATCAGGAGAGACATGAGGGAAATTGGCTACCCTCTGGAATTCGACCTTCGCCCTTTCCCATTCGCCCTGATGCTCGTAGAGGGCGCCGATGCCAACCTGAGCCTCAATAGAAGAGATAAGGTCCTGAGGATGATTTTCCATAACTTTCTTGAACTCTTCTTTAGCCTGGGCAAGGTCTCTTTTAGCAAGGTAAAGCCGAGCAATAGTAAGTTGAATCTCTCCGCCTCGCCTCCAATCAGGGTGATCCTGAATAACCTGCCTAAAGGCGGCAATTACCTTATTGAAATCTTGGGGAGTGGCTAATTCCGGATCTCCCAATTTCTCTTCTCGTAACCGGTGGGCATGCCATAATTGTCTGCCGGCAACAAAATCTCCCTCATTACACCCTGTAAATACCAATAAGGGAATAAAAACCAGAATTATAATATGAATATATTTACCCATAACCCTCACCTCCTATAATTCAACCTGTCTTTTCCGTGTCCCGTTTTACTAAAAAGAGAATTACTATTGAAGTGCGGAGGATAAAATTGGTAATAAAGCTAACTAGGATACCTGCCCCTAATACAAAAAGGGTGATTTCGGGAAAGAATCTTACCATTAACTGAGGGATTCTTCCCCGGGCAAAGACAAGGAGGATTTGAAAGATTAAGGGGGTCAATACCAGAATGAAGGTGGGAAGGAAGGTGCTCTTGGCTATGGAAAGAGTGCGTATAATGGCCCTCCACGCTCGTTTTTTCTCCAGCATAATGGCCGCCACCCCGTAGGCAAAAAAGACCTCTATTAGGGCTATGATGCCCAGGGAAAGATAAAAAATAATCGGTGCTTGGCCAGGAATAAGCCGGGGCAGTCCCCGGGAAGCAGCCATCCCCAGAGAGAAGACAACTCCCCAAAATACTAAAAGGGTGAAATAGCGGAAAATAGCATCCCGCAAGTTTATTCCCCACGAGGTAGAGCTCCCTTCATTAGCCTGTGCAATCATCCTTACCGCCACAGCCGTTATCACTATTCCCAGCGTTGCTCCAATGGCAATCTGTCCGATACGAAGCAGGCGTGGAAGTAAAAGAAAATTAATGGGGTAGTGAAGAAAAGCTTCTCCGCCGGCATCGCTGCCAAAAGGATAATCGAAAAAAGCTCGAATTATTGGAGCCAATACTGCGGATAGAGGGGGTCGCGGGGCTAGATAGCTTAAGGTAAGAACGATTGCTTCCAGAAAAGCAATTATCAAAAAAGGGAGGATTATCACCGGATAACGGCGTAATGTTCTGAAAGTCATAGCCCAGATTAAACCAACCAGGCCAAATTTCTCTTTAGTATTATTAATAATTGCCGACATTATAAGACCCTTTGTTTTACAAGCAACATTTTATCATTTCCGCCTGAAATGGCCAAGGCACTTTTAACATTACCCCTTCCCATCCTCTAAATTTACTATCTTAATAATACCAACAATTCCTCCTAAAGTCAAGAGAATTCTCTTGATATTGACTAAAAAACTTGACAAACTTAGCAAATTAAGATATATTATTTTTAATAGTTCAGTTATATTGCCTATTGGCCAGTGTATTGGGGTAAATTCATCCCGAGCTTAAGTGGGAGCACGTGCTTATGAGTAAGATAACGGAAGCGCTTCGGAAAGCAGCTAAAGAACGCGAAGAGCGCCTCGGACAGCGAAGAGAGAAGGAGAATGCATTATCTCCAGCAGAGACGCTCCCGCAAAATCTTAACGAGCAGGCACCGCCCTCGCCCTCGGTCAAGGGAAAAAAAGCCATCCCCACTTTGCAGCGGGAAGCTTTGCGCCGCCGGACAGAAAAAATTTCTCACCCTTCTTCACCGGTTACCCCATCACTACCTTTAACTGAGACTCTTCCCCCTTCATTGCCTCCTGGCGGTCTTGATCCTCATCTTGTCACTTACTTTGAACCTTATTCACCTGCCTCCGAGCAATACCGACTGATTCGGACCAACCTTCAATCCCTGGATAGCAAGAATCCTCCTCGCACTCTGATGATAAGCAGCTCCATTTATGGAGAGGGGAAGACTATTACCGCCATTAACTTAGCTATTATGATGGCCCAGGACATTAACAAACCTATCTTACTAATAGACGGGGTCTCTCGCGACCCCCAAATTTGTCGGCATCTGGGCCTAACTCCCAAAACAGGTTTAACAGACTTCCTCATGGACAGTATCCCCTTAGAATCAGTTCTGTTATCTGCTAATAAGATAAACAATCTTACCGTTTTACCTGGTGGCAAGGTTGTTCCTAACCCTTCATCACTATTAGAATCATCCAGGATGAACCACCTATTGACCGAAGTCAGATCTCGATTTGAATATGTAATCATCGATACTGCTCCCGTTCTCTCAGCAACCGATGCCGGAATTATCGGTCCGGAAACAGACGGCGTTCTTTTGGTCATCCAGGCCGACCGCACCAAAAGGGAAGTAATTCAGCGAGCCCAGTCAGTATTGACCGAAGCCAAGGCTAAAATTATCGGATATGTCTTAACCGATGTCCAGCATCCTATACCGGACTTTATTTATCGTCATCTGTAACAGGGGCCAGATTTATGACCAGAAAAAACGGTTTCCATATTTAGAAGGAGGACAAACATTATGAATAGAGTAGTTGCGGGAGTTGTTATCATAATAAGTGCTGTTTTACTCTCCGGGTGTGCGGCTACCAACCAGTTAGTCCAGGAAACGAATATTCCCGTGGGAGAGGCAATAGAAGAGGTAATACCTGCTGAGTATATCCTGGGCGGCCACGATATCATTAGCGTTGTTACTCAGGGTCATCCGGAATTTACCGGCGTAGTTATTATTACCCGAGAGGCCCGGGCCTCCTTTCCCTTGGGAACTGATTCAACCTTTGCCACCCTACCGTTCTGGGGAGAAATTAGACTGACAGGCCTCACCAAAGACCAGCTCGAAGAGGAAATTACTGAAAGGCTAAAAAGATACCTCCACGACCCTCGAGTAAGTATTTCCGTAATAGAGTATGGCTCCAAGGCATTTTATGTAGTTGGTGAAGTTTTTAGACCCGGACGTCACATTATGAGAGGAAGCAATATTAGCTTAAAGGAAGCTATCTTTGAAGCCGGACTAACTACGCCCGGGGCCTCCTTGCGACGCACCCGGCTCATCCATCCCCATCCTGAAAATCCCACTAACCAAAGGGTAAATCTCTATGCCCTGCTCTACAGAGGAGATTTAAGACATAACCTAACTTTACAGCCGGGAGACATCTTATTTGTTCCCTCAACCATAGTTAGCAAATGGAATACTATACTTACCCAGATCCTCGACCCGGCTACTAGGGTCGCCAGCTTACAGGCTCTCTATCATCAATTTGATACAGATCATCACCGGCGCCGTTTCGAGTATGATAAGTGGTTTTATGATACCCGTCCCGGCTATCGCCGGTGAAGGAGGAAACAATGATACCGCAATCAGATCTGCCCCGAGCTAAGATTCAGGTTACCTTGCGCGATTACCTGCAAGTAATGTTTCGCCGTAAATGGTTCTTTCTCATCCCGCTGGGCCTCATCTTTTTTCTGGTTACTACCATCTCTTTCTACCTTCCTCCCACTTACCGCAGCTCTTCTCTGGTTCTGATAGAAGAGCCACCGATTATTAATCCCCTGGTACATATGATACCGAGGGGAGCTTTTGATCTTCCTGCTCCTGAAGAACAGCTTCTCTCCATCCGTGAACAGATGCTTTCCTGGCCGCACCTCTGGGAGTTGATTCGCCGTTTGGGACTTGATGTAGGAATTGTTACCCTTGAAGAAATGGAAGAGCTTCTTGAGGAGGTGCATGAACGCTTCTCCATCAGAATGCGGGCCACCAATATCTTTGAGCTTTCCTTTGAGGACCGGGACCCGGTTAATGCCCGGGACGGGGCCAATATTCTCCCCCGGATTTTTATTGACGCTATTCTTGGCGCTCGGCGTGAGGAAGCTGTTACTGCCGTTGACTTTATTGGTGAGCAGGTCGATCGTTACTACGAGAAACTGGTAGCGTCCGGTCGGGCTCTCTATGAATTTCAAAGGAAGAATCCCATGGTCTTCCCGGGTGCGCAGGGGGGTATTAATCTACAAATGCTAGTTCAATATGAATCTCAATTAGTTGAGGTAAGCTTAATCTACGAAGAATCCCGCCGGGAACTTGAACTTCTGGAGAGACAACTCCGCGGTGAAGAAAGAATAATCTTCACGGAAGCCACCCGGGTATTCAATCCCTTGCTTGATGAATTGAATCTCCAGATTGTCAGGGCTGAGATGGAGCTAAACGATCTTCTGGTAGATGCTACTGAAAGGCATCCCCGGGTGGTAGAATTGCGCAGTCAGATTGTTGAAACGAAAGAGAGGTTAGCTAGAGCAGTTGAGGTAATTGTAGGCAGAGAGGTCTCGCACCTGGATCCGGTTCATCAGCGTCTGAAACAGCGATCCCGGGAATTGGAAATTCATCTCCGAGACCTAAATGCCCGTAAGATGGAACTGGAAAGGTTGGCCGCTGAGTTCCAACGGCGGGTGGACGAAGTCCCCGCTGTGGAACGCGACCTTGCCCATCTCGTCCGGGACAAGATGGTGAACGAAGGTATTTACGCCATGCTACTTGAGCGCTTAGAATCCAGCCGCATTACCCAAGTGGAAGTCAGGGAACGGGGAGCCGAATTTAGCATCATCGCTCCGGCTCGTCTTCCCCTTGAGCCAGCCAGACCGCGAAAGGGAATGATGGCCACTATCAGTTTGATAGTTGGTTCACTTTTAGGCCTGGGAGTTGTCTTTTTAGCAGAATCCTCTGACCATTCTCTCCACGGAACGGAGGATGCCAAAACTTTTTTAGGTTTACCGGTCCTGGCAGCCGTCCCGGCAATCCTTACCCCGGCCGATTTAGCGGCTCGAAAAGCTAAAGGCCGCTTCACCTGGCTACTGATTACGGGTTTCTGTGTCGCTCTCCTCCTCAGCTTGATAATCGGGCTCATTATAATGTTCGCTTGACGAAATAAGGGGAATTTCTGCTCTTCCTTCCCCGTAATGCATCTGGATACAAGTGTCGCCGACCTCGTTGCTGTTTCCTGCAACGATTATGACCGCAAAGGTGCTCTGCAAAAGGAGTCGTTGATAAATTGATTAACATTGCTGTAGTGGGCACTGGAGCTTGGGGACTGAACCTGGTCAGGAACTTTGCCAACCTACCTGAAGTAAACCTTTACGCCTGTTGCGATCTTGATAAAAATAAATTAGAGAAGGTCAAGAGAAACTACCCTAAAACTATCACAACATCAAACATTGACGATATTTTGACCGACCCCAAAGTTAACGGAGTCGTCATTGCTGCCTCAGCGGTTGCTCACTTTAAATTGGCCGAGAAATCATTGCTCCACGGCAAACATACCTTTGTAGAAAAACCATTGACTCTGAATGTTCAAGAGGCCGAGAAGCTCATCCAACTGGCGGAAGACAAAACCAATATCCTCATGGTCGGACATCTGTTAGAATACCATCCAGCCGTAGATAAACTTAAAGAATTGATTAAAAGCGGCGAGCTGGGAGATATTTACTACCTTTATTCTCAAAGGCTCAACCTGGGCAAGATTCGACAGGATGAAAATGCCCTCTGGAGCTTTGCTCCTCATGACATCTCCGTTATCCTCTATCTCCTGGAAGAAGAACCCGACGATGTAAGCGCTCGGGGGGAGTCTTACCTGCAAGAAAGAATAGAAGATGTCGTCTTTGTAAATCTACATTTCGCCAGCGGAGTTATGGCTCAGATACAGCTCAGTTGGTTGGATCCTCATAAGGTTAGAAAAACCACCATAGTAGGAAGCAAGAAGATGGTGGTATTTGACGATATGGAAAGTATGGAAAAAGTCAAAATTTATGATAAAGGGATAACCAAATCAGGTGCCGTTGTCTCTTACGGAGAATCTTTGACTTTAAGATTTGGGGATATTCATATTCCCAGGATAAATATGTCGGAGCCTCTGACAATAGAATGTCAACACTTTATAGATTGTATTCGGGAAAATAAAACTCCCCGGAGTGATGGTAAAGACGGCTTGCGAGTCCTTCAGGTTCTTACTGCCGCTCAGAAATCATTAGACCAGGGAGGAATTCCCGTAAAATGCCAGTAAAAGGTTACTCTGCTCACGAATCGGCTTTTATTGATGAATCCGTTTCTATTGGCGAGGGAACCAAAATCTGGCATTTTTCCCATATTATGAAGGGAGCAAAAATTGGGAAAAATTGTATTATCGGCCAGAGTGTCCACATTGCCTCAGGAGCAATCATCGGCAATAATGTAAAAATTCAGAATAATGTCTCTATCTATAACGGAGTGATACTGGAAGACAATGTCTTCTGCGGACCCTCTATGGTCTTTACCAATATTATCAATCCCCGTTCCGCTTACCCCCGAAACACCCCTGATCATTACTATAAAACCCTGGTAAAAGAAGGAGCTACTATCGGGGCCAATGCCACCATAGTTTGCGGTCACACCCTTGGCAGACAGGTCTTTATCGGAGCAGGGGCAGTAGTAACCGAGGATATACCGGACTATGCCCTGGTATATGGAAACCCCGCCAGAATTAAGGGCTGGATGTGTGAATGCGGGGAGAAACTTTGTTTTGATAGAGGAAAATCGCATTGTAAGGAATGCAACAAAAACTACGAGAAGGAAGACAGTAAAGTCAAACAAATCGTATAGATAATGAACCACTTCTTAGCAAGCTACAGGGAATCTAAATTTCCCCTCTTTAGTGATGGGAGGGGATGAAGGGGAGTCTGATAAATATGGAAATTCCTTTACTTGATCTGAAAGCCCAATATGCGTCCATCAAAGATGAGGTTAACCAGGCTA
>CAZGXS010000010.1:13410-15628 GCA_964529935.1 uncultured bacterium
TTACTTGATCTGAAAGCCCAATATGCGTCCATCAAAGATGAGGTTAACCAGGCTATCCAGCGTGTCTTAGAAAGCTGCCGGTTTGTTCTGGGCCCGGATGTTCAAGCCCTGGAAGAGGAGATAGCGGCTTTCTGCAGCACTAAATATGCGGCCGGAGTAGCCTCCGGCACCGATGCTTTAACCTTATCCCTGCATGCCTGTGGGATAGGCGAGGGAGATGAAGTCATTACCACTCCCTTTACCTTCATTGCCACGATAGAAGCTATCTCTAAGGTTCGGGCTAAAGCAGTCTTTGTTGATATTGAGCCGCGCACTTACAATCTTGATGTCCAGCAGATAGAAGATAAGATTACCGAGAAGACAAAAGCTATATTACCGGTTCACCTTTATGGGCAAATAGCGGATATGGACCCCATCCTTGCTTTAGCTAAAAAGTATAATCTTAAAGTTATTGAAGATATGGCCCAATCCCTGGGGGCGGAATACAAAGGTAGAAAAGCCGGTTCCCTGGGCGATGCCGGCTGTATCAGCTTCTTCCCCAGCAAAAACCTGGGCGCTTATGGGGATGGAGGTATGGTGGTTACCAATGATGAAGAGATAGCCGAAAGAGTGAAGGTACTTCGCGTTCATGGCTGCAAGAAGAGATATTACCATTTGATAGACGGCTATAACAGTCGGCTCGATACCCTGCAAGCGGCTGTCCTGAGAGTGAAACTAAAATATCTTAATGGCTGGAATGAGCAGCGCCGCCAGAATGCTTATCTATACAACAGGTTGTTCAAAGAAGCTAACTTTGTTGATAACTATGATTTCCACCAGTCAATTAATCCCGTTTCTAAAGTTCTTATCCCCTGCGAACCGGAATACAACAAGCATGTCTATTATCTATATACCATCCGAGCCGGTAAGAGAAATGAGCTGCAAACAGAGCTAAAGTCAAACGGAATCTCTACCGCCGTTTATTATCCTATCCCGCTCCACCTGCAAGAAGTTTGCAAACATCTCAATTACAAAAAAGGAGATTTCCCCATTAGTGAACACCTGTCCAAGGATATAATATCCTTACCAATGTACCCGGAATTGTCATCAGAGCAAATAGAGAAAATAGTGAACCTAATCAAGGAGGCTCAGGGATGCTAAAAGAGAAGATACTTGACAAAACCGCTTACATTGCTGTGGTTGGAGTTGGCTATGTGGGACTCCCTTTAGCCGTGGAAAAAGGCAAAGTAGGATATAAAGTCATCGCCATTGATCGCAACCCGGAGAGAGTAAGAAAAATCAACGATGGTCAGAACTACATATCCGATGTTAAAGATGAAGAGTTAAAAGCCCTGGTTGAGAGCGGCAAGCTCCAGGCAACCGGCGACTTTCAGATTATCAAAGAAGTTGATGTCATCATCATCTGTGTCCCTACTCCCCTGACCAAGACAAAAGACCCCGACATTTCCTACATTGTTTATGTTGCCGAAAAGATTGCCGAGCATCTCAAGTCTGAAAAACTGGTGGTTCTGGAAAGTACCACCTACCCGGGGACAACTGAAGAAATTATTTTACCTATTCTGGAGAAAAGTGGATTGAAAGTGGGCAAAGATTTTTATCTTGCTTTCTCTCCCGAAAGAGTTGACCCGGGAAACAAACGCTATACCACCAAGAATACCTTCAAACTGGTAGGCGGAATTACGGACAAGTGTCTGGATATAGCCAAGTCTTTTTACGATCAAACAATAATTAATGTCATTCCCTGCTCCTCTCCCAAAGTAGCAGAAATGACCAAGGTATTTGAGAACACCTTCAGGAGCGTAAATATCTCCTTGGTTAACGAACTAATGATGCTCTGCGGACGCATGGGGATAGATGTCTGGGAGGTTATTGATACCGCCTCTACCAAGAACTTTGGTTTCATGCCCTTTTACCCGGGACCGGGCGTGGGAGGACACTGCATACCTATCGACCCCTATTATCTCACCTGGAAAGCTAAAGAGTATGACCTCCGTACCCGCTTTATCGAGCTGGCCGGAGAGATTAACGACATTATGCCCTACTATACGGTGGAGAAAGTTCAGAAAACATTAAATAAAGCGAAAAAGAGCTTGAACGGAGCTAAGGTTCTGGTATTGGGAGTAGCTTATAAAAAGGATATAGACGATGCCAGAGAGTCTCCGGCGCTAAAAGTTATCCGCATACTAAAACAAGAAGGAGCCGAAATCGTTTATAACGA
>CAZGXS010000011.1:0-15342 GCA_964529935.1 uncultured bacterium
CCGCGTGTTCGGGCACCTGAGATTGGACAAAGATAGTACATTTTTTCGGGTCAAGGCCGGCGGCTAACCAATCTAAAACATTCTCCCGGATATTTTCCCCTATCCCTTGAGGACGGGCATAGTTGGTGGTCAGAGCATGCAGGTCAGCTACCATGAAGAAACAATGATGTTGTTCTTGAAGCTCCACCCACTTATTGAGTACGCCCAGAAGATGCCCCAGGTGCACCTCCCCCGTTGGCCGCAGCCCGCTGAGGATACGTTCCTGAGCCATTAACTTCCTCCCAGAAAGATGTGGGATAGCGCGGCTACCATGTCCCAGATCACACCCAGGGCGCCTGTCATAAACAAGAAAATAAGAATAAAAAACCCATAGGGCCTTATCTGCTGGAACATAATCTCATATCTGTCCGGCAAGAGCCCCTGCAAGATTCCCGCTCCATCCAGAGGGGGAATCGGAATGAGGTTGAAGAAGGCCAGGAGAAGATTGAACCTCACCCCAATAATTAAAAAAAGGATTAGGGGCTCAGGGAGGGCTTGAGGCAACCCCGCTGAGATAAAAACGACCAGATGAAAGAGAATGGCAAAAACAACCGCCGCCACTACATTCGCTGCCGGTCCCGCCAAGGACACTAACATATAATCGCGTTTTGGGTAGCGCAAGTTATAAGGATTAACCGGCACCGGTTTAGCCCAGCCTATTAAAAACCCTCCTCCGGTAAGGATCATAAACAAAGGCATAAGTATTGTTCCCATGGGGTCAAGATGAGGAAGGGGATTTAGAGTAACTCTGCCCTCCCTTCTGGCCGTGGGGTCGCCCAATCTATCGGCCATCCAGGCATGACAAGACTCATGGAAGGCAATAGCCAGGAAAAAAACCGGTATCCAGATGACAAGTTGTGATAAGTCCATTTGCTTTTCCTCTATTCTACAGGCAAGTTTATCAGAGCCCTATCTCCCTGTCAATCTTTTTCCAAAGCTTACGGAATTCCTTCTAACTCCCGAGAAATTGGGGGCAGAGCGATGAGGGGCGCCTGGATTAGAGTGGATGAGAATAAGGCTTAATCTTAAGAGAAGGGCAGGCTTATTGCTCCTGGAGCAGGGGTTCGATTTTCTGGGAGAAGATGGCGGGCCAGGTATAGCAGCGAAAGACTTTCTTAAAGAGTGGCAAGGTGAGATGCCTAGTTAGATGGTTGATGATATCGGTGGCCATCTTCTCCGGCTTATCGTTAAGGTTAAGATATAATACTTCTTCCCCTCCCACTTCGGTCAGGGGCTCTATGTGGGAGCAGGCTACGGGAAGGTGGCAGATTCCCGCTTCCAGGATAGGAATACCAAACCCTTCCGCAGAGGTGGGAAAAAGTAGAAGATCGGAAAGGAGATAGAGGTCTCGCAGAAGGCGCTCATCTACTTTTATTCTCTCTCCTTTCTCATCCTTGTGCTCGTAAAGGAAGATAATCTTTTCTCCTATTCCCAATTCCCCTGCCAGACTTTTCAGTGACTGATAGTAACGGAAATTATCCTCGTTATGAGGGTCCGGAGGACTGGTGATAAGCAGGCTCGCCTTCTTGCCTTCAGCGTTTACCGCCTTAGTTATCCGTATGGCCAATTCTATGTTCTTGCGGCGGACAATTCTGGTGGGATAAAAGAAAACAAAATCTTCATCAAACAAGTGGAAATCTTTAAAGATGGATAAGCTTAGAAGGCTGAGGTTGAGAAACAAGGAGGGAGTAATTCCATTGGGAATTACCTTAATTTCTTCTTCCGGCAACTGGAAAAGCCGGGATAATTCTCGTTGGCGCAGTTGAGAAATGGCCACATAGTGGACCCGGGGGAAGGGTCGGGAAAGCAACTGCCAGGGTTCTTTATCCCTCCAGTGACAGGCATAGCGAGGGTCATTGAAAGTAGCATCGTGGCACCAGGCAATAAATCTTTTAGCTCCCGGCCCCCTGTGTTCCTCTTCAAATATCTTTGCCAGAGCGGCCGTTAAAGGGAGATTAAAGTGCATAGTGAGGAGGTTATGAATAATAGCGATGTCCACAGAGGCCAGCTCCTCCTTTAATTTTTTATAGAGGGCATCTCTCATCTCCTCAAACCCTTTCCCCACCTTTCCCCTTTCCAGTTCCCGGTTCAAGCTTTCATTAACTCGATGAAGGGAACGCATCTCCGGGACAACTTTTACAGGGATGCGGGAATCAAAGGGCTTGCCTTCTCCCACAATCAACTTGACGGGGTAACTGTTATCAGCCAGGAGATGAGCGTGAGCTTGAATAACTACCTCCACTCCTCCAATGACTGGAAAGGAACTGTAATGAAGAATGGCGATATGGGGTTTAGGCATTTATGGTTTCCCAAGTAGCGTTCTCGGGCAGAAGTTTCCAGAGGTGGCTTCGGTCCAGGCCCAGGTAATGGCACTTAATCAAAGCTGCCGCTACCTTATGAGTCACCAGACAGACGGTCTCCTGAGGGTGGTTAGTAATAATGATCCGGCAAGCTTTTTCCACCCGCTGGGAGACTTCGTCGAGGCTTTCCCCAAGAGGAGGACTGATGGTAAGGGGTTCAGAGAGCCAGCGGGAGTAAAGTGTCTTATATCTCCTTCTGGCTTCGGAGACGAGAAGCCCTTGCCACTTCCCCTGGTTTATCTCCTTGAGGGCCGAGACTTTCTTTATCTCGAGATGCTGTTTCTCGGCAATAGCCTGTGCCGTCTGCCAAGCTCGTTTCAAGGGGCTGGAGTAGATAGCGGCTATCTTCATTCCGGACAACTCTTCGGCTAATTTTTCCGCTTGTCTTACTCCCTCGACGTTTAAGGGAATATCCAGCCATCCCTGAATGCGGTCCACCTGATTCCAGTCTGTCTCTCCATGCCGCACTAGAATGAGCTTAGTCATTTATTGTAATTACTCAGGTTCACGGTTTAGGGTTCAAAGATTCCAAAGTTCGAGGGTTCCAGGGTTTATTTTCTAAAGTTTTTCACTTGACCCCTTGAACCCTGTTATAGTTTCCTCTTCTTCCGATAGGCAGGAATGGTAATCATGGGAGGCCTTTCTACCGCTTCATATTCGTGGATATCGAAATGGTATTCTGTCCCTGATCTCTTAAAGAGCCTCATGGTACGATTTATTTCCTCGTTAAGGGTGAGGATATCCAGGGCCTCCACCCGTTGGAAAAAGGCCTGGAGGATATTGAAGGACATCTTGCTTAGAGCACGCAGCCTTTGGTTGCGGTGAACCCGGCGATCCAGGTCAACCTGAGCCATAATTTCCAGCCCGAACTTTTTATAGATATCAATAAGCAAACAGGTCTCCACTCCATAGCCAATGAAGAAAGGAACCTGTTCCAATATCTCCCGCCTCCCGGCATATTCGCCGGATAAGGGTTGGATAAAAGTGGCTAAATCGGGGAAGAACATATTAAGAAGAGGACGAACGAGAAGCTCGGTTACTCTTCCCCCGCTGGTGGGCTGCATTCCATTGCCTACGGCTATCGGTCTCTCGTAGAAAGATTTCACATATCCCAGACTCTTATCAGTGAGGAGAGGTCCCACCAGGCCATAAGCAAATTTAGGATGGACATTTTTTATGTCGGCATCGATCCAGATGATTATGTCTCCCTTGAGACAATACAGGCTTTTCCAAAGGTTTTCTCCCTTCCCGATATGAGCTCCTTCCTCCTTAAGGCAATCCTCGGCCCGATAAACATCAGCTCCATAGCGGGCGGCAAATTCGCAGGTGCGATCGGTAGAACCACTGTCAATAATAGCTAATTCGTCGAGCAATGGATATGTTTCCATTAATTCAGACCGGAAGACAAGAAGCTCGCTGACGATAGTTTCCTCCTCATTTAGAGTAGGTAAAGCCAGACTGATCTTTACTCCCTGCTCTTCCTTTAGCCTCACCAGTTTTTCCACATCCATAAACTGAGAATGATGGAAGGTATTCTTCTTTAACCAGTTTTTCGTCTTCATTGTTCCGCCGCCTCTTTTATCTCCTCCCATCTCTCTAACCTCTGGAGAAAGTAAGGTTTTAATTTTTCGAACTCTTCTGCCTGGGATTCGATTATTTTCTCTGCCTCTACGTTACTTATATCCTGGGTTTCCTTGACAAAAGAAGCCACCCGCCCATAATAGAGAGGAGCCATAACATCTACCAATTTACGTCGGTCACTGTTCCAGCGATTAAAAGTATAAGCAAAGTCATAAACTATCTTTGCCCAGAGAGAAGGGGGAAATCTAAAATGCTCAGCGTCTGCAGTAACTACTTCTCTCAAATCTTTTAATACCTCCGGAGAAAGAATTTCTCGCCAGAGGGGGTAAAGATGATGAAATCCAGCTCTCATCTCCTTCCAAAGCCGCTCCAGAGAAACAGGCACCGGTGGGGGATCGGACGGGGAAGGAGAGCCGAATATCTTGATTGGTTGACTGGCTTTGACCGATTTCCACTTTTGTTCATATTTGCCCATCAGGCCAAAGAGGGTAGTTACTACCTGAAGGAACATAAGTCCTAAACGGCCGGGATCTTTGGCCTGGTGTTCCTTTGTTCCCATGTAGGCCTGGCAGATCTTGTAACCCTCGTTTATGGCCGTGGTAGTCATCCAGATATCTATTCCAAATTTGGCTACATCCGTTTGCCAGACATCCTCATGGGCATAGAAAGCGGCTAGTTTTCCCGAGAAGCCGAAATCGCCTCCGATGGGCTGACGTACTCTCAACCCATAGAGAGCCCGAGTGAGAGGATAACAGATATTGTTGGTAATCGTCCCGTCGTATTTATCCCGCCAGTAGTAAGGGGTTACGTAATCGTATCCATGTTTTAGTATCGGGTCGAGCAGAAACTTCACCCATTCCGGGGAAATACTGGTTAAATCGGCATCAAAACAGGCACAGGCGGTTACTTGCAGTTTCTCTGCCGCTTCAAATATCACCCGAAAAGAGGTCCCTTTACCTGGATTTCCCCGGTAGATGGTCACAATTCTTTCCAGGTCCGGTGGCACTTTAGCTTCCGCGGCTATCTCCCGGGTATCATCCAGAGAGCCTCCATCGGAAACGATAAGAACCGCTTTACAATCCGGATAATATTTGGCTAAACCCTGACCGACCACTTCTACTACCCGGCTGATGTTCTCCTCTTCGTTATAGCAGGGAATGCCGATGAGGATATCCGCCTGTCCAATTTTCTCTATCCTCTCCCGGACATAATGCCTCATTCCGCTCTGATTATTCATCCTTTTCTCCTGGTATAATATTCATTATAAACTGTTGCAGTTACTATTCACCATTCACTAACTACCATTCGCGTCGTTCTCTTGCTTGGCTACTTCCTCTTCTTCTCCTTTAAAATACAGCGTCTGGGTGGGAAAGGCCATTTCGATGTCTTTCTCCTCAAAATGTTTCATTATCTCCATATTTATTTCCTCGGTGGCTTTAAGAAACTCCTCAAAAACTAAGTATTTGCACCAGTGAATAACCAGGATATTCAAGGAATGGGACCCAAACTCTTTAAAATAAACCCAGTGGTTTGCGGTGCTGGGATGATTCTTGAATATATCCCTCAAAATCTCCAGGGCCTTCTTCATCTTGTCATAACCGCTGTCGTAAGTGATCCCGATGGTATACAAGTTCCTAATGGTTGGACGTTGGGAGATGTTGTTTATGGTAGCCTCGGCCATGCGGGCATTGGGAATGGTTACCAGACTGCCCTCCAGGGTTCTTATTCGAGTGCTTCTTAATCCGATGGACTCTACCGGACCATCGCAACCATCAACTATTATCCGTTCTCCCACCCGAAAGGGCTTATCGGCAAAGATAGCTATCGAGCCAAATATATTAGCCAGGGTTTCCTTGGCCGCCAGAGCAAAAGCTAAGCCCCCAATACCAAGACCGGCTAAGAAACCGGTTACACGAAGATCGAGACTCTCTAAAATTACCATAGTTCCAATAGCCACAATAAATATCTTTAGAATTTTTCTGATTATGGGCAATAGCTGGTCATCTAACTTAGACTCAGTCATCTTGACTTTTGGTTCCAGATAGGCCGCAAAAAGGTCAACCAATTTAATCAAGGTATAGGTAACCAATATGCCGATGAGCACGCCGAGGAATTGGGCCATAGTTTCCCGGGAAATATGGAAGACTCCTAAACCCAGAATAATGCCGCCCATAACAATAGCTAATTTCAGAGGCCTCCTCATAACTTCAATGGTTAAATCGTCTAAGAGTGTTCTTGTTTTCGCGGTCAATTTCTTCAATTTCGCGATAAGGAAAAAGTCTATCAGCTTGGATAGGATAACAGCAGCCAGGACTATGAGGGCAAAAAGGCTGTACTGCCAGAGGGCAATGTCAAATATTTCCTCCCTTAAGATCTCTATTTTCTCTACCAACGACTGAATTCTCTCCTCCCAGCCGATGGGGGAACTGGTTTGAGCTGCCGGTAGCTCAAGTTTTCCCCTTCCCTCCTCAGCTCTTAGGAAAAAGAGGCTGTTGGCCAAAAAGAATATAGTCAGAACTATCCCTGCTCTTCTCATCGCTTCTCCATTCCAGAAAATCTCGTAGCTATTAATTGGCTGTCATTATATCAGCTCCTTGCTTCTATGGCAAGCACTTTTCCTGTCCTGCTTTTCCTTCGTTGGAGGACGAAATTTTTTAGAAATTTATTTTGAATAAGGGTGGCAAGGAGGCAACCTTATCGACGGGAAGAAAAGCAAGGGGGGATAAGAAAATAGCCTGAGGGAGGAGTGGTTAGGGGAAGGGGAAGAAGGTGCGAGCGAAGCAAGTTAACCGGAGCACCGGGGCACTTGTGAACTATCTTTTAGTTGTAGAGGAGAAACTTGCGGCGGATGTTCAAGAATTCTTTTAAGCCGTCCTGCCAGGCGGCAATAATCTCTTTCGGATATTTCCCTACTTCCAAGGCCAGGCGGATCTTGTCTGTTCCCATAGATATGTCAAACTTCCTTGTCGGCCGGCGGAATTCTTTTTCTGGGTTAAGCCTTTTTAAAGCGCTAATGATATGGATGCCTGTCTCCACGGGCCTAAACTTTTCCCGGTCAAGGATATGAATTTGAACTCCGTGAAATTTTCTTTCGGGATCGCGAAAGAGTCGTCGGTAATGCACCGGGCGAAAATGGACCCCCGGAAGCTGCTGACGGTTTAATTTCCGAGCTAACTTCCTGGCATCTACCCAAGTGGTCCCGACAAGTTCAAAAGGTCGGGTTGTCCCTATTCCTACACAAATTCCTCCTACTTCGCCGACAAATCCCGTAGCCGGATAGACTTGGGCTGTCAAGGGGGTAGGAATATTAGGTGAGGGCTTAATCCATTGTAACCCCGTATCCTCGAAAAACATCTCCCTTCTCCAGCCTTCCATTTTGACTACAGTCAGATCGGATCCGATTCCAAAATCTTCGTTGAAGAGCTTAGCTAACTCCCCTACCGTCATTCCGTGCATTATAGGGATGGGAAACATTCCGATAAAGGAGGTAAAATTCTCTTCCAGGACGGGTCCCGCTACCCTGATTCCTCCTAAAGGATTGGGACGATCCAGAACCACAAATTTAATCCCCTCTTCTCTGGCTGCCTTCATAGCCAGGGCCATAGTAGAAATATAGGTATAATAACGGGTGCCTACATCCTGAATATCGAAAACGAGAACATCTATCCCTTTCAGCATTCTCGAGGTGGGCTTCCGCGTCGGCCCGTAGAGGCTGAAGGCAGGCAATCCCGTTTTTTCATCAATACGGAAGGGCACATAAACTCCGGCTGCTATGTCTCCCCGGATGCCATGTTCCGGTCCGAAAAGGGCAACCAGCTTCACTTCCGGATGCTTCCAGAGGAGATCGGCCGTAGATTTAAGGTTGCTGTTGACGCCGGTAGGGTTAGTGATTAATCCCACCCTTTTCCCCTGGAGAAGGTCAAGTTGGCTTTCCAACAGCACTTCAATCCCTAACTTTATCCTCGCCTGAGGCAAGAGGCTCTCTTCGGATATTGTCCCCCCGCCTGTGCCCGCCTGTGCCCGCAAGGATATTAGGGTGCCATAGGGAATTATCCCCAGAGCCAAACCCATCAGCCAGATTAAGCTAATTTTCCCGAACATTTTTATTTTCACCTCTCTTAGAAATATCACAGGGTGGTTCAATAGTCAAACAAAATCCTTGCCTGGGCAGGAGGGATTAGGTTATAATCACCGGAGATGGGGAAGCGAGAAAATGCTGAAGAAAAAGAGGGTTGTTGTGGCTATGAGCGGCGGAGTGGATAGCAGCGTTACCGCCGCTTTATTATTGGAAGAGGGCTATGAGGTTATCGGTATCACTATGAGGCTGATGAGCCCCGGAGAGCAGGCGGCCGGGGAACGAAGCTGCTGTGGATTGGAGGCAGTGGAAGAAGCTAGACGAGTGGCTGGGATATTAAGGATACCTCATTATGTTCTGGACTTTGAAGAGAAATTTGAGAAGGAAGTGGTTGAATATTTCTGTTGGGAATATTCCCGGGGTCGAACTCCCAATCCCTGCATCCTCTGTAATCAGAAGCTTAAATTTGGAAAACTATTGGAGAAAGCTAAGGGCTTGGGAATAGACCTAATAGCCAGCGGTCACTATGCCCGGGTGACCTATGATAGCGGGAGGGGTTGCTACCTCCTAAGGAGGGGGATAGACAGGGCTAAGGATCAATCCTATGTTCTCTTCAATTTGGCTCAGGAGCAGTTGAGACATATACTTTTGCCCCTGGGAGGGCTGGCAAAAGAGAAGGTGAGGGAAAGGGCTAAGGAACTGGATTTTAGAGTTCATGACCGCCCGGATAGCCAGGAGATTTGTTTTGTATCCGATGGCGATTACGGCAGTTTTCTCCGCAAGAGGAGGCCGGAGATAATGGAACCGGGGCCTATTATTGATAAGAAAGGAAAAGTTCTAGGTCAGCACAAGGGCATCTATCTCTTTACTATCGGCCAGCGTCGGGGATTAGGAATGGCGGCGGGTAAACCTCTCTATGTGGTAAGTATTAACCGGGAGGGAAGAACCGTTATCGTGGGTGGGAGCGAAGATATCTACCGCCGGGAACTCATCGCCGCCGATGTTAACTGGATAGCTGGGGATAAATTGATTAAGCCCATATCGGTAAAAGCTAAAATCAGATACCGCCACCCTCTATCTGAGGCGACCCTTACCCCTCTGCGGGGGGGAAAAGTTAAAGTTAGATTTAGTTCATCCCAGCAAGCGATTACTCCCGGTCAGGCGGTAGTCTTCTATCAGGGGGAGGAGGTCATCGGAGGGGGCTGGATAAAGGATTGACAGGAATAGGAAAGCCATGTTAGCATACGGATAACGTAAATGACCACGGGTTAGCGAGCCTGCCTTAGGCGGACGATGTTACTCCTTTGCTTGGACAAGTGTAAATTCTCTCTGATAATTTCCACTTAAGCTTCGGAGTTAATTCGCACATGTAATTTATGTGCCATAAGTTACGTGCTCATTAAGGAAGAAATTATGACTACTACTATGAAGACAGAGTTGTTTTGTTTGCACTGTAACCAAGAACGCCTCCATACCATAATCTATCTGGGGACTTATCTTAAGGAGGTTCGTTGCCAGGAGTGCGGAGCCCATATTGAGATGGACCGCAAGAGAATATTGGAGACCTACACCGCCGAAGCCATCGATAGGATTCTAACCAAGCCTCACCGGCTGACCGAGGAGGTGAGGAGAAATTTGAGTAACTTCATCAAATCCTTCCCCATTCGCATCATTACCAAGCCTCTTCGGGTAGTCAAAGAGGTTATGGAGGTTATTAAAAAAGAGGATAAAAGTTGATGAAGGCAGCTGTTTACTATGCTCCTGATGATATAAGATGTGAGGAGTTGCCCCGACCCCGGATTGGGAAGGGGGAGATATTAGTCAGGGTCCGGTCATGTGGCTTGTGTGGCACTGATATAGGCAAGATAGTAGAGAGGACGGTGGTTCCCCCGGTCGTCCTCGGACACGAGGTAGCTGGAGAGGTAGTGGAGGCGGGGGAAGGGGTTGAGAAGTTTCGCTCTGGAGACCGGGTCTTCGTGGCTCACCATGTTCCCTGCTTCGCCTGCCATTATTGCCGGCATGGCAACCACAGCCTTTGTCAACAGTTCCGTTCAACCAATATAGATCCGGGAGGATTTGCCGAATATATCCGGGTCCCTGCTCCTAATGTGGAGAAAACGACGCTTCTCCTACCTAAGAATTTATCTTATGAGGAAGCCTCCCTCATTGAATCCACCGCCTGCTGCCTGAGAGCGATAAGGAGATGCCTTATTCAGCCCGGAGATACTATAGTAATAGTTGGAGTTGGTCCTATGGGACTTTTAAATCTTCAGTTAGCTCTCCTTTTAGGCGCGGGCCAGGTGATTGCCCTTGATTTAATTGAGCAGAGATTAGAGATGGCCAGGAAATTTGGAGCGAAGCATAGCCTTAATCCGGAGAGAGAGGACCCTCTCAAAGTAGTAAAACAGTTAACAGAAGGAAGAGGAGCGGATGTGGCCATCGTGGCCGTGGGAAAAACTAGCGCTATTGCCCAGGCGATAAAGTTGGTAAGGGGCGGGGGAACGGTAACTCTCTTTGCGGAGTGCCCTCCCCATTCTTCGCTTAGCTTAGATCCGAATATTATCTATCACTCCGAGGTCAACCTCAGAGGAAGTTATTCTTCGACCCCCGAGGGGCAAGAAATAGCCCTGGAGTTGATGAAGACAGGAAAACTTAAAATTAAAGAACTCATTACCCATCGCTTTCCCTTAAAAAAGCTGAGCGAGGCGGTAACCTTGGCCAGAGAAGCCCGGGAATCCCTAAAAATTATCATAACCCCATAAGTATTTATCTTGACAATAATTAGCAGGTGGTGGTAAAATTAAGCTGGAGAAATTGTAAGATTGGTAGGTAGTAAACTGTGAATAGGGGGGGGAATATGAATCGTTCTCCTGATCGTCGCAGGCACAAGCTGGTTATCCATTATGCAGATGGCCGGATTGTGAAAGGTAATACCTACAAGTTGGACCCAGCCACTCGAGGGTTTTATCTCATCTCTCTCAATCCTTTGCCGGGAGAGCCAGAGGTGTATATTAATTTTGCCGACCTGAAAGCCGTGTTTTATGTGAAGGACTTCGAGGGCGGGGAGAATGTGAAGGAAATCCTGGAAGAATATGTTCCGGAGGGACATGAGGTAACCGTCAAATTTGCTGATGAAGAAGTGGTAGAAGGCTTTGCCTTTGATTACAATGAGGACAGTCCGCGGTTTATTGTGGACATTCCCGATGCTAAGGATAATAACTACGCTATCCTGGTGGAAAGGGCGAGTGCGAGGAAAGTTACGCTCGGTCGGGTGTTCAGAGTAAAAAAACTCTACCGTCTGGTGGACAGTCCAGTGAAGATGCTCCTGCTCAAATACTACTGGGATAACCCCGGGACAGTTATCACCGTGGAAGCACTTGCTGAGAAGATTGAACGAACCATAAAAAGGGTGCACCAGGATATCCAATTCTTTGTTGGCGAGAGACTTATGGAGTGGGTGGGAGAATCCGAGGGAGAGAAGGTGAAATTCCTTCCTGTGCTGGATGAGGAAATAAAAGAATTCATTATAGATAAGCTTCGAGCTCTGAAATAGGTCTCTTCTTCCGGCACCTCCTCCGAAACTGTTATTTCCCCTCTCTTTCAAAATGGCAATCTCAGGTAAGAGCAGTTCTTTCAAGATATAGGAGTTTCCTTTTGCACTAGTTGTAGAGGCGACATTTACTTGTGCTGGAGAAATCCAGTATGGCGCTCGCCAATGTGGGCTGGATACCCCTTCGGGGCACAGGTAAATTCGACCACTACTTCGGGAAGGAAAATGAGGATGGATGAGAAAAAGGTTTTGCTTCGGATGGTTAAGACCTTGATCACCGATTTGCAGAATATCCAGCAACGGGGAGCAGGTTATTATAGTGTCGACCCTTTCGTCCAGAGATATAACCGACTTATGGGGAAGACCAAAGAGATTTTCAAGGAGGATACTACCCTTCTGGATACCTTCTCTCCTGTTGAGGATGTCGCTTCCGTGGATCCCGCGGATAAGATGAAGGCTACTCAGAAAGTGATGATCGAAGCCGGGCAATTGATTGCCTACATCGAGGCATGCCTGGAGGGATAGCCCGGATTATTCACGCGGGTTTTTTTTAACGCCTGGTTGTCTTAGGCACTATATTTCCTTGCGCGGCGTACAAAATGTATGCCTCCACAGTTGCTTTTACGCTTGCCTTAGTAGATCATTAGAACTCCTCGCGTAAAATAAATCAAGTACGCCGACGCTATGCATGCGACTTAAGGGGTTGTGTTAATGAATGAAGAATATAGAGATGACAGTTTCTACATAGATAAGATTAATCGCCTGCGGGAGGAGAAAAGAGCTGTTATATTAGCTCACAATTATCAAAGGGGAGAAGTACAGGATATTGCTGACTTTACCGGCGATTCCCTGGAGTTGAGTCGGAAAGCGGCTAAGACGGATGCCGAGGTAATTATCTTCTGCGGCGTCCACTTTATGGCCGAGAGCGCGGCTATTCTCTCTCCCGAGAAGGTAGTTCTAATTCCCGTTCCGGAAGCCGGTTGTCCCCTGGCCGATATGATTACCGTAGAGGCTTTGAGAGCTAAGAAGAAGGAGCATCCGGAAGCGGCCGTTGTCTGCTATGTTAACTCTTCCGCTGAGGTGAAGGCGGAGAGCGATATCTGTTGCACTTCCACCAACGCCCTTCAGGTAGTAAATTCTCTGAAGGAGGAGAAGGTCCTCTTCGTTCCCGATGAGAACTTGGGACGCTATGTAGCTACTCAGACGGATAAAGATGTCATCTTTTGGAAAGGTTTCTGTCCCACCCATTATCGGGTTCTTCCCGAAGATATTATAAAAGCTAAGGAGAAGCATCCCCGGGCTAAAGTAGTGGTGCATCCCGAGTGTCGCCTGGATGTAATTATGTTAGCCGATGAAGTGTTAAGTACAGGAGGAATCGTCAAATATGCCCGGGAGACGGAAATCAAGGAAATTATCGTGGGGACGGAAATAGGTTTAGTCTATCGGCTTCAGAAGGAGAATGCCCATAAGAGATTTTATTTAGCTGCGGAGAAGTTAATCTGTCCCAACATGAAACTCACTACCCTGGAGAAAGTAGCCAATGCCCTGGAGAAAGTGGAGCATAGAGCTGTCGTTCCCGAAGAGGTGAGACTCAGAGCTAGGCAATCCCTGGACAGAATGCTAAGGGTAAACCCCGCTAGAAGTAATCCGCCTCAGGTGGATGCCATCCCCATTAGTTTGACGCATGCTCACGGGGCTTCTTGAGGGCCTGGATTAAATGTAATCTTCGCGGTTTATGGGAGAGCGTCCGGGAGATAAAAGTCCAGTAACCCGGATTATTCACTTTCCAGTGAATAATCCACCCGAAGGGCCGCATAATCAAAATGCTTAGTGTTTTGATTAAGGCTTGCGGGGTATCCCGCCCTACTCCAATTTCAAGAAGATATGAATATAGCGGGGTAATATGCCCACTAGTCGGGAGGGAAAAGAGGCCAGGCTCTACCGGTCTCTTAAAAATAAGGTAGTTGAGTGTGAGCTCTGCGCCCACCGCTGCCGCATCGGGTCCGGCAAAAGGGGTATCTGTGGGGTGAGGGAGAATAGAGAAGGGCTTCTTTATACCCTGGTATACGGTCGGACTATCTCCCGGAGCCTCGATCCCATAGAGAAGAAACCTCTCTTCCATTTTCTTCCCGGCACGCTCAGTTATTCCCTAGCCACCGTTGGCTGTAATTTTCGCTGTGGCTTTTGCCAGAATTGGGATATCTCCCAGACGAGAGAGATAACTGAAGATACTATTCCCGGACATACTCTTTCCCCGGAAACAATAGTCAGGGAAGCCCTCTCCCATAGATGTCAGAGCATCTCTTATACCTATACTGAGCCAACCATCTTCTTTGAGTATGCCTGCGATACGGCTAAGCTCGCTCGGGAAGAGGGATTAAAGAATGTATTCGTTACCAATGGCTACCAGACGCCGGAGACGGTGGGCGAGATGAAGGGTTTGATAGATGCTGCCAATGTGGACCTGAAATCCTTCTCGGAGGAGTTCTATAGTAAGCTCTGCAAGGCTCACCTGAAGCCGGTGCTGGAGACCATTAAGAATATGTATGAGGTGGGAATAAGACTGGAAGTTACCACACTCCTCGTGCCCGGTGAGAACGATTCCCTTGAGGAATTGAGAAAGATTGCCGGCTTCTTAGCCGCAATCTCTGTGGATATTCCCTGGCACCTGTCCCGTTTCTATCCTCATTATCGGATGGAGGGTGCCCTGGTCACTCCCCTGGAGATCATTTACCAGGCTATCGAGATAGGAAAGGCGGCCGGATTGCGTTATCTCTACGCCGGCAACCTACCGGGAAACGATTACGAAAATTCTCTCTGTCATAACTGTAAGGAAACCGTCGTGGCCCGAGTGGGATATGCAGTGGGAAAGATCAACCTTAAAGGAAAAATGTGTGCTCATTGTGGCCAAGAGTTGCCTTTCTACACAAGTTAGTGCCCTGCGGTCGCAACTTGAATTATAAATTGAAGATTATAAGTTGAAAATCTCAAAATTAGAGATATAAGAGTTTGGCTTTTACTTTTTTAAACTTTAAACAGGGGGAGGTAAAGCACTGTGGAGAGATTGAAAAACCTGGAAGAATTATCCGTTAATACTATTAGGGCTTTGGTTATGGACGCGGTCCAGAAGGCTGACTCCGGACATCCCGGGCTTCCTCTGGGAACGGCTGATTTCGCTTATGTTCTCTGGATGCGTTTTCTTAAACATAATCCTGCTGACCCGGCTTGGCCCGACCGTGACCGCTTTGTGCTCTCCGCTGGACATGGTTCTATGCTTCTTTATACCCTTCTTCATCTCTTTGGCTATGACCTTTCCTTAGAGGAATTGAAACAATTTCGCCAGTGGGGGAGTCGGACTCCTGGGCATCCTGAGCATGGATTAACTCCAGGGGTGGAGACGACTACCGGTCCTCTCGGTCAGGGGTTTGCTAACGGGGTGGGCATGGCTCTGACGGAGCGTATTCTGGCTGAGCATTTCAATGGGGACGGGGAGGAAATTGTTAACCATTATACCTATGGACTGGTTAGTGACGGTGACCTTATGGAAGGAGTAGCGTCGGAAGCTGCTTCTCTGGCCGGACATTGGGGTCTGGGGAAACTTATCTATTTTTATGATGATAACCACATTACTATTGAAGGGTCAACCGACCTATCCTTCAGTGAAAAAGTGGGATCACGTTTCCAGGCTTACGGTTGGCAGGTGCTGGAGATAGATGGCCACGACCGGGAGGCGCTCG
>CAZGXS010000012.1:0-14675 GCA_964529935.1 uncultured bacterium
TCAAGGAGGTTTAATGCTTGAAGTTTGCCGATTACCTCTTCTCCCACCTTCTCATCATAATTTTTCCCCTTCAGCTTATTTCTGATCTCCTGACAACTGCGGGGACGATAAGTGAGCAGGTTAAGGGCATAATCTTTGGCTTTTCTCACTTCTTCTTTAAAGATAGCCTGGCGGACCTCAGCTTCGTTTCTCATCTCAACACTTACTTATTTGTACTCAGCCACTAAGACACAAAGGTAAATTAGAGCACCAGAACACCAGGGCACCAGTATCCTGTCTAACTGTATCCTGTATCCTAATTTTTCGTGTCTTCATGGTAATAAACTTGAGCAGTTATCTTTATTCCTCACCCCGAATAATGGCGAATCCTCTCGTAGTGCGAATAAGAACATCTTCCCCGGCTTCTATTCCTTTTAGTACCTCGTGAAAATCCTTCAAACTCTTTATCTCTACTCGGTCAATCTCCTGTATAATATCCCCGGATATTAAGCCCGCTTCCTCGGCCGGGCTTCTCCTCTCTACCTCAGAAATGAGAACTCCCTTCTTTTCCGGAAGGCCTAATTCCTCGGCCAGTTCCTCAGTTAATTCCTGTACTTTTATTCCCCGCCAGGGCTCGGGCTCCTGAATATCGATTACTTCTCCTAATAGGCAGGGTCTCGCGCCGGTCTCTATGGTTAATATTTTTTCTTCCTGGTCGCGAAAGATTTTTACTTCCACCTTCTTCCCCACCGGAGTAAGTCCAACCACCTTGATCAATTCGTTGACTGTCTCTATCCTTTCACCGTCAATGGCTAGAACAATATCCCCTTCTCTCAATCCGGCCTTATCGGCGGGACTACCTTCAAGTACCATGGCTATGAGGACTGCTCGCTCCCGGAGGGGAAACCCAAACATCTCGGCTAAATCGGGGATTAGGTTCTGGAGGGTCACCCCCCACCAGCCATAAATTATCTTCCGACCCTCCTTAAGATCAGGGAGCATTCTCAGAGCCGTATTAATGGGAATGGCAAAACCTATTCCTACAAAACCGCCGCCAGCACCGGGGGCAAGAATAGCCATATTAATGCCAATAACTTCCCCTCTCATATTGATCAGAGGACCACCACTATTGCCTCTATTAATAGCAGCATCGGTCTGGATCAAACCTTTAAAGAACTTGCCCCGGCCCAGAGCCGTTCTACTTAAGGAACGCTCAAGAGCACTAATTACCCCTACGGTTAAGGTAGGTTGAGGATCATCTAAGAGAAATCCAAAGGGGTTGCCGATAGCTATGACCCATTGTCCTACCCTCAGGGCATCGGAATCTCCTAACTTAGCTACCGGTAAACTCTCTCCCTTAATTTTCACTATAGCCAGGTCGGAACGGAGGTCACTACCGGTAACTACTCCCGGGAACTCCCGGCCATCAGGAAGCCTCACCGTTATCTCGTCGGCATCGCGAATTACGTGCTCGTTAGTGAGGATATATCCATCCTTGTGAATGATAATTCCGGAACCCATAACCGGATGCCGGTAAACTCTCTCCCTTGGTCGGGGATCCTCCCGCCTCCGGGGAGATCGCCGGGGAAAGAAATGCTCAAAGAAATCTTCCCCGAAGAAGTGTTCAAAAGGGTCAACATGCTGGACAGTCCCTATGCGGATGGCAGTAATGCTGACCACACTTCTTCCCGCTTCCTCCGCTACCCCCACGAACATATCCTCAACAGCCAGAGCAGAAGAGTGAGAAAAAGTTCCCCCTACGACCAGGCTTAAAACCATTAAACTAATCACTACTAAACGACTAACCCGACCTCCTTCACCCACTTTTCTTTTGAACATTTTGCACCTCTGGTTTGACGCACCCTTACGGGCACAAGTAGGGGCAGGCTTGCCTGCCCGCTCTAGAAAGTATAAACACCCCTCTCCCTTCCCTCTCCCCCAGGGGGAGAGGGAAGGGAGAGGGGGAGTTGCGAAGTTTTCTTGATGTATAGAATGTCTTAATTAGCTTGATGAATCAAGCAACTACAGTTCGTCTTTGTAGTTGCCTAATTTACTTATGTCCCTACAATTTTTCCCTTTTAACCGTTTGTATCATCCCGGCCGCTTCCTTTATCTTGCGGGTAATTTCTTCCATCACTTTAGGATGGGCCTTGAGATAAGATTTGGCATTCTCTCTTCCCTGCCCAACTTTTTCTTTATTATAAGTGAACCAAGATCCGGCCTTTTCAATGATTCCTTGTTCTGCAGCTATGTCCAGCACCGAGCCTTCTTTAGAAATTCCTTCTCCATACATAAGGTCAAACTCTACCTCTCGGAAAGGGGCCGCCAATTTGTTCTTGGCTACCTTAACCTTAGTTCTATTGCCAATTACCTGGTGTCCGTCCTTGATCTGGCCTTTCCTCCTGATGTCCAGGCGAACCGAAGAATAAAATTTTAAGGCCCGGCCGCCCGGGGTAGTCTCCGGGTTTCCAAACATTACTCCGATCTTCTCCCGAATCTGATTAACGAAAATAACACAGGTCTTCGACTTGCTGATAGCGGCGGTGAGTTTACGCAAAGCCTGCGACATCAGACGCGCCTGTAAGCCCATATGACTATCCCCCATCTCCCCCTCGATTTCGGCCTTGGGAACAAGGGCGGCCACAGAATCTACCACAGCTAAATCTACGGCATTGCTCCTCACCAGCGTCTCCACAATTTCCAGGGCCTGCTCACCCCAATCCGGCTGAGAGACAAGAAGATTATCTATATTGACACCCAGTCGGCGGGAATAGTCCGGATCTAAAGCATGCTCAACATCAATGAAGGCTGCGACCCCACCTTTTTTCTGCACTTCGGCGACAATGTGAAGAGCCAGAGTTGTTTTCCCGGAGGACTCGGGACCAAATATCTCTACTACCCTTCCCCGGGGAACTCCCCCAATACCCAGAGCTAAGTCTAAACCGAGAGCTCCTGTAGAAATAGCTTCTATCCGAACCGCAGCTCCCGCTTTTCCCATCCTCATAATAGATCCTTTACCGAATTGCTTCTCAATCTGAGTTAAAGCTAAATCAAGAGCTTGTTCCTTATCGCTTTTCTGCACTTCTGCCATAATTTACCCTCCCTGGTATAATATACATTATACCTGATTACACAGATTTTTGTTAGAGATTATACAGATTAAAGCAAAGCTTTTAACCTGACAGTTCTTATTGCCAAACGCAGTGAGGCATATCTTAAATATGATATATTTTTTCATTAAATCCTGATCCTAATTCAGAGTGAACTCTATAACAATAGGCTATTCGTTCTGTAAGAGGGTCTCTGTTTTCCCTAATCTGTGCAATCAGACATCCTGGGCTTTGCAGGATGTCATTTTACTAACATGTAGGGGTTTATATTCCGGCCCCCCGGACTTAAGGATGCTCTGCAAGACGGTTATTTTTTTCACTTCCATTGAACCGATGAAACAGTCCTTCTCTAATTTGACGGCTCCAATTAGCTGAGCTTTATTCTGAGAAGATTTTACTCTTCCCAAGGTTAAATGAGGATGATACTCCCTTTCTTCCGCCGGGAAACCATTGCGCTTTAGAATTCTCTCTAAGTTTACATTAATCCGGAAAAGCGTCTCTTTGCCTTCTTTGACGCCCACCCAAACTACGCGCGGATTATCTAATTTAGAGAAAGCCCCTAATCCGGAAAAAGAAAGGGAGAAAGGAACTATTCTCTTGATAGATTCATCAGTCGCTTTAAAGACATCTTTTAACTGGGGCCTAAGAATATAACCTAAAAACCTCAGAGTAAGATGAATATTTTCAGGCTTCACCCACTTAATAGGGGCTCCCGACTTCTTCAAGACTTCCTGAACAGCCGCCAATTTAGACTGAATATCCGGACTTAATTCCATAGCAATAAAAGTTCTTATACTCATCAATAGGGGTCAAGAGGTCCGGGATTCCAAGGGCCAAGGAAAAATCTTTAAAAAAACACTTGAATCCTCTAACCCTTGAACCCTCGAATCCTTTTCATTTTTATTCTCTTAAGAGATATCTTCTTACCATATCCAGGGCCGCCTGAGAGGCTTTAAGCTTGATTGTCTCTCGCCCCCCGGAGAAATGATGTTCTTCTGTGGAAATATCGTCGTTAACAGCCATGGCGATATAAACTAATCCTACCGGCTTTCTCTCCCCTCTCCCTCCGGGCCCGGCAATTCCCGTAATGGCCAGGCCCAGGTTCACCCCACTTATTTTTCTTATCCCCCGGGCCATCGCCTCGGCTACTTCCCGGCTAACGGCTCCGAATTCCTCCAACGTCTTCAGAGGAACCTGAAGAATATTTATCTTCACTGCATTGCTGTAAGCTACCAGCGCGCCCTGAAAATAATGGGAGCTTCCCGGGACATTGGTTAAACGATGGGAAATCAGACCTCCCGTGCAGGATTCCGCCAGAGCAATGGTCTTTTTCCGCATTGAGAGGAGCACTCCCACTATTTTTTCCAGGGTCTCTTCATCCCGGGCAAAGATATAATCTCCCAATCGTTTCCTGGTTTTCTTCTCTATAGTTTCTATCGTCTGGGCTGCCCTTTTTTCATCTCTATCTTTGACGGTAATCTTTACTTTCACCTCTATCTCGTTAGTGAGCAACTCCAGGATAAGGTTATTCTCCGTCTTTAATATATCCTTTAACTTTTCCTCTACCTCCGATTCATTTAAACCGATTACTTTTAATAGGCGGGATTTAACCATTCTTGTTTATTCTTTCCTCTGAGAAAAGATGCCTGTTTCTGTAAAGATAAAAAGTGCCGGAGATAACTGTTAAAATAACAGTAACATACATCAAATAAAGGATAGAAAATCGGAACCATTTATCCACGGATTCCGTCCAGAAGTCAAAGAAGCGCAGAGCCGTTCCTCTCAAGCAGATAAAGATGAGGATCGTGAATATAGCCACCATCTGGGAAGCGGTTTTATGCTTTCCGCCTTTCTCGGCCGCTAAGATCTCTCCCTGGGAAGCGGCCAAAAGCCTCAAACCGGTTATGGCAAATTCCCGGCTGATAATGACGATCACTGTCCAGGCTGGGATATAGCCTAAGCTGACGAAAGAAACAAAGGCTGCCACCATTAATATTTTATCAGCTAAGGGGTCCATCAATTTTCCGAAGTTGGTCACCATCCCCTTGCGGCGGGCATATCTCCCATCGTAAATATCTGTCAAAACCGCTCCGGTAAAAATAAAAAGAGCTAAAAATTGAGCATAAAGATGGTCGCTGAAGAGAAAAATCATAAAAACAAAAGCGGCGCCGATACGTATTAAAGTTAAACGGTTAGGTAGATTCATTGTCTTGCCTCTCTCCGGATGTAGGATTATGTCTTAGTATCTGACGGGGCTTGCTTCCCTGGAGAGGACCGATGATTCCCTCTTTTTCCATTCTATCTATTAGGCGCGCCGCCCGGTTGTAGCCGATGCGAAATCTTCTTTGCAGAGTAGAGGCGGAAGCCTGTCCGAAATCCAAAACTGCCTGCACTGCTTTTTCAAATAGTTCGTCATTCTCAGGCTCAGGAAAAGAAGCGGGTTCTACCTCTTTAAAGATTTCTTCCTGATAATCCGGTTCTCCCTGCGATTTTAAGAAGTTAACCACCCTCTCTATCTCCTGGTCACCAACAAAAACTCCCTGAGCCCGAATGGGCTTGGAGAGCCCGGAGGGAAGGAAGAGCATATCACCTTTTCCTAATAGCCTATCAGCTCCGTTCATATCCAGAACGGTGCGGGAATCGACTTTAGAAGAGACCTGAAAGGAGAGGCGATAAGGAAAATTAGCTTTAATTACACCAGTAATCACATCTACGGAAGGACGCTGAGTAGCTAATATAAGATGGATACCCACAGCTCTGGATAACTGAGCCAGCCTGGTAATAGCTTCCTCTACCGTGGCCCGGGCGACAGCCATAAGATCGGCTAATTCATCAATAATAACGACGATATAGGGAAGAGGATCAGGGTCTTTACGTATCTTATTATAGCGTTCAATGTTTCGGGCTCCCATCCGGGCCAGGAGTTTATACCTTTCTTCCATCTCTTCTATAAGCCACTTTAAGGCTGAGGCCGCCTTCTTGGTCTCAGTTACTACCGGGCTCATTAGGTGAGGGATACCGTCAAAAGAAACCAGCTCCACTCGCTTAGGGTCAATCATCAGAAACTTAACTTCCTCCGGAGTAGCTCGGTAAAGGAGACTAATAATGAGAGAGTTAATACAGACTGATTTTCCCGAACCAGTTGTCCCGGCGATCAGAAGATGAGGCATCTCGGCTAAATTACTGAGGAGAACGTTTCCCCGGACATCCTTTCCTAAAGATAAGGTCAGTTTAGAAGAAGCTTCCTGAAAATCCCGGGAACTTAATATATCTCTCAGGTAAACAAAAGAAGGATAACGATTAGGAATTTCGATTCCCACTACGGCCTTTCCGGGAATGGGAGCGAGGATACGGACACTAGGTGTTTTCAGAGCCAAACTGATATCATCGGCTAAAGAAGTAATACTACTCACCTTAACCCCAGGAGCCGGTTCTAACTCATAACTGGTAATTACCGGTCCTTCGTTGACATGGACCACCTTCGTCTCAACGCCAAAACTCCTAAAAGTATCCTCTAAAAGTTTCGAGTTTTTGCTTATGTCTTCTCTTCTTGTTTCTCCCGGCGGCGGAGGATTTAAAAAAGATAAGGGAGGAAGCTGAAAGGTGCTTCCCCGGGCGGAGGGAAAAGGTTCGGGCCTGAAGTTTTCTTTTCCGGGCGGAGGGGGCGGAGAGATAGATTTTTCTCTAATAGACAACCTTTTCCTCTCTAT
Organism: uncultured bacterium; assembly: GCA_964529935.1. Lineage (GTDB taxonomy): Bacteria > NPL-UPA2 > NPL-UPA2 > NPL-UPA2 > JAADIA01 > CAZGXS01. The sequence goes on from CAZGXS010000012.1 coordinate 6,800, forward strand.
CTTAACCTTCTTTCTATCTCTTCTTTTCAGGGAAACGAGCATCTTTTGGAAAGCTCTTCCCATAAAAAGAGCTAGCCTCTTTATTCCTCGACCAAGATAAACCAGGAGAGAAGTGAAAGAAAATTCCGTAGATAGAAGGACTCCCAGGGCAAAGATGACGGCTACAAAGAGATAGGCTCCCGTTATCCCGAACCAATCGGTTAGCCGGGGAGAGAAAGAATAGCCCACTATCCCTCCCGCCCCAAATATAGTCTCAGCCTGGATTAAGTTTTTCAGAGTAAAAAAAGTAGAAGAGGCAATCAGAACTAAAAGAATTCCACTAAGCTTGATCGGTAACTTCTGAGGAGTGATTCCCCGGAACTTGCTTAGGGACCAAATCGCGGCGAGAAAAGGTATGAGATAAGAAGCCCAGCCAAAACTAAAAAGAAGACCAAAAGCTAAATGAGCTCCTAGCCAACCCATATAGTTTTGGGAGGGAATATTGGGAGGAAAAGCCAAGAAAGAGATATCGGTAGGGTCAAACGAGAAAAGGCTGAGAAAGATGAAGATACTCAGAGCGAGGAGAAGAAAGCCCCAGATCTCATTTTTGCGACTCTGGCTGAGGAAATCAAAAAACTTCATGGCTCTTTAAAAACCTTAATAGGCACAAAGGCACTAAGGCACAGAGGCACAAAGTTAAAAAACCTGAAAAAAATGGCAAGTATCCATCATTGGCTTTTATCTTTCCTTTGTGCCTCTGTGCCTCTGTCACTTTGTGCCTGGCTTTATCTCCCCGTATGGCCGAATCCGCCGCTATCCCGTTTCGTAGATTCCAGCTCTTCAACTAGTTTTAACTCTACCCGAGTAACCGGGCAAATGATTAACTGAGCCAGGCGCTCTCCTCTCTTTATAGAAAAAGGTTCCTTCCCCTGGTTAATGAGAATAATTCCCACGGTTCCTCGATAATCGCTATCTATGGTTCCGGGACTATTAACGATGCCGATACCGTGCTTGAGAGCCAGACCACTTCTGGGTCGCACTTGTCCTTCAAATCCGGAAGGAATAGCTACCTGAATACCCGTAGAAACCAGTTTTATCTCCCCGGGTTTGAGGATTTCCTCATCTTTTACTGCCGCCCGGAGATCTATTCCACTGGCTCCATCACTCATTGAGATGGGAAGCGGAAGATCATCATCTCCGGGTAATTTCCTGACCTCAACTTCAACCTTTTCCATTTTACCTCTTTAAAGTTAAAAAAGTACAAACATTAGCTTTTTTTCTGTGTCTTGCTTTTACTCTGTGCCTTTGTGCCTCTGTACCTCTGTGCCTGAATAGTTATTTTATTTCTTTTTTTCTTGATCAGTACCTTGAACAGCATCCTTACGACTGAGATTGATTCTTCCCTGCCGGTCTATTTCCATAACCTTAACCGGAAATTCATCCCCCATCTTTACTTCATCTTCTACTTTTTCTACTCGACGATCAGCCAATTTTGAAATATGAACCAATCCTTCCTGGCCAGGAAGAACCTCGACAAAAGCTCCGAAATTCATTATCTTCTTCACTTTACCTGTATATATTTTTCCTACTTCTACCTCAGCCGTAATATCTTCAATAATCTGAAGAGCCTTCCTGACCCCTTCATCGTTAGGGGCAGAAATAGTAACCTCTCCATCGTCCTCAATATTGATTTCTGCTCCTGTTCGCTCGGTAATGCTTCTGATGGTTTTGCCTCCCGGTCCAATGATCTTTCCTAATTTACTTACCGCCACCCGGACAATGAGTATATGTGGAGCAAGCTTAGAGACAGAATGACGAGGTTCTTCCATCGTTTTAGCCATTTCATCCAGGATGAAGAAAAGCGCCGTCTTGGCCTGAGCGAAGGCTTGTTTCAAAATCTCCGGATTTACTCCTTCCACTTTGAGGTCCATCTGAATAGCGGTGATGCCCTGTCTTGTCCCCGTGATTTTAAAATCCATATCGCCGAAATGGTCTTCTGTCCCAGTGATATCTGTGAGCACAACATATTTTTCATCTTCCCGCACCAACCCCATAGCAATGCCTGCCATCGCGGCCTTTACAGGAACTCCGGCATCCATCAGGCAAAGAGAACCACCACAAACCGTAGCCATTGAAGAAGAACCATTTGATTCCAGAATATCGGAAACAATACGAATGGTATAGGGAAATTCTTCACTGGAAGGCAAGACTGATTTTAAGGCTCGCTCAGCCAGGGCCCCATGTCCAATCTCCCGTCTTCCCGGACCGCGAACGGGTCTGATCTCGCCTACGCTGAAGGAAGGAAAATTGTAATGGAGCATGAAAGTCTTAAAGGTCTTTTCTTTCAGCCCATCCAGCATCTGTTCATCGCGAGATGTCCCCAGGGTAGTAGTAACCAGGCTCTGAGTCTGCCCGCGTGAAAAAACGGCGGACCCATGAGTGCGGGGAAGGACAGCTACCTCACAACTGATGGGTCGAACTTCAGAGGGCTCTCTCCCATCAATCCGCTTTCCTTTCTCAAGAATTAATTTTCGCATCTCTTCCCCTTCTAACTCTCCCAGAATGCCTTTTATTTCCTTTTCTTTATCGGGAAAACTCGGAGCAAGATTAGCGAGAACTTCTTCTACAATCCGGCTCTGCCGTTCTTGTCTTTCCTGCTTAGGAAGAGGAGCACCCATTAGCTCAGCGATCTTTGTTCGGGCCAGCCCTTCCGCTCTCTCCTTTAACTCTTCATCAATCTTAAAGAGCTGAATATCTCTCTTCTTCTTTCCGGCTGTTTCCGCTAAACGTTCGATTTGGGAAGCGATATCCGTTACCACTTTATACCCGAACAAGAAAGCTTCCTGAATGATCTCCTCGCTCAGGCTTTTTGTTTCTCCTTCCACCATATTTATTCCATCTCTGGTTCCAGCCACCACTAAATCTAAATCTCCCTCCTCTATTTGAGCATGGGTAGGATTGATAATAAATTCTCCCCCTTGCCTTCCCACCCTAACCGCTCCTATAGGTCTGGGGAAAGGAATATCAGAAAGAGCTAAAGCCGCTGATCCTCCAATCATAGCTAATATATCGGGATCATTCTCCATATCAGTAGAGAGAACTACCGCCATAACTTGCACTTCATTGCGAAATCCTTCCGGAAACAAAGGGCGTAAAGGTCGATCTATAAGTCGAGCGGTAAGGATTTCTTTTTCTGTCGGCCTTCCTTCCCTTTTGAAAAATCCCCCCGGGATTTTCCCGGCCGCATAAGTCTTCTCTCTATAATCTACATAAAGAGGAAGATAGTCAACCCCTTCCCTCATCTCCCGGGAAGCTACTACAGTGACCAAAACTACAGTATCTCCATATTGGACAGTCACGGCCCCATCGGCCAACTTAGCCAGGCGGCCGGTCTCAATAATTAACTTTCTCCCTCCTAATTCCATTTCCAGTCTTTCCATAATAACCAATCCTTTCTTTAGTTGTAAATCGTAAGTGGTAAGGATATAACTACTCGGGAGTCAGAATCCAGAATCCAGAATCCAAAATAGAAGAAATGTAAACCCCCAGTCCCAGTAACTTGCTGACTTCTTTCACTCTAACTCCTGAATTCTGGCTCTTGGCTTCTGAGTAGTTATAATTCTATGACTTGTGTTTTCATCTTCTCAGGCCAAGCTTTCCAATTAGAGCTTGATATCTCTCTATATTTTCTTTCTTCAAGTAATCAAGCAATCGCCGCCGTTGGCTAACCATCATAAGCAACCCCCGTCGGCTATGATGATCTTTTTTATAAGCCTTAAAGTGCTCCGTCAAACCATTAATTCTTTCCGTAAGAAGAGCAACTTGTACTTCGGGGGAGCCAGTATCTTTCCCATGAGCCTTGAATTGACTGATGACCTTTTCTTTATTCCCTTTAGTTAAAGCCATTTTATCTCCTTAATGAGCACATCACTTAGCGCAGCTAAGTGATAAGTGCGAATTAACTCCGAAGCTTAAGCTGAAATTATCGGAGAGAATTTCGGCTTGTCTAAGCAAGGAGTAACACTATTCACCTGAGGCAGATGATAAGTTTTCTACGCCCATAAAGGGGGACATTAATCTTATTCTCCCCGCTTAAATTTGCTTTTATTGTGCTATCTAAACTACTACATATCCTCATAGGCTGGAACGAATTTCGTGACAGCCTACAGCTTAGCATGGAATTAAGATTTTGTAAAGGGAAACCTTGAAGTCAGTTTCTGAGCTATTTTCTTGTCCTCTGCTATTTGCCTTTTCGCTTCCTCTCTATGAGAGAAATGTCTTTTTCCTCTTATTCCCTTCCAGAAGATAACCTCTATGTTCGAATTATAAAGATCGCCACTGAAATTGAGCAAATGGGCCTCCACTATCCTTTTTTTATTTCTTTCCACTATCCCCACGACTCCGGGGTGGACCTCCTTATTCAATCGGACCCAAGCAACATAGGCTCCTTCCGGAGGAAGGACTTCTTCACAGGGATCGAGGTTGGCTGTAGGGTAGCCGATGAGGTTCGCTTTTTTGTCTCCTCTCTTCACCTTTCCCGAGATAGAGTAAAGTCGGCCGAGGAGCTCTTTGGCTTGGCTTAGCTCTCCCTTCTGAATCAGTTGACGAACACGCGTACTACTTATCACTTCTCCTTTCCGCCGGACCGCTTGGACCTTATTTACCTGGAAGCCATATTCTTTCCCTATTTTTATCAAAAAATCTATATTGCCGGTTTTCTCCTTACCAAATAGATAATTGGAGCCGACAAATACTTTTTTAGTTTTTAAATGTCGATGGAGAACCTTGATAACGAATTCTCGAGGGGACACTCGAGAAAAGTTTTTATCAAAATTAATTATTAGGCAGATGTTCATTCCTAGACGGCTTATCAGTTTCAGCTTTTGTTCAATGGTAGTTAGCAAGGGAGGATAATTCCCGGTGTTAATTATTCGACGGGGATGAGGATGAAAGGTAATAACCATGCTCTTTCCTTTGATTTCCCTTGCCTGGTTAACCACCTTTCCGAGAACCTTCTGATGGCCAAGATGCATCCCGTCGAAACTTCCTAAAGTGAGAACCAAATTTCTGAAATCTTTTTGGAAGTTCTCCAAGCCTTGAATGACTTCCATGAAAATTTTTCCCACTTTCCATGATTAAGGATTGTAACTGCTCAGATATAGCCACCAAGAACACTAAGATTGCTCGTTAATCAGGCTATACGTTACACGTACACTCAAGCGTGAGGCGTGGAGCCTATCTTGTTCTCTAACATGTCTTTGCGCCTTTATGCCTTGGTGGTTAAACAGTTACTTGCCGCTTTCCAGGGCAAAAGAAAGAATTTCGGATGGGCTGCTTCTCTCAATTCCTCCAGAGTAATGGAATCCCGAATATGGAAAGACCCGGACCTTATCCTGATAAGTTCCATTTGATGAGCGCCACAACTTAAAGCTTCCCCAATATCAGCACAAAGAGTTCGTATATAAGTTCCTTTAGAGCAAACGACATGGAATTTTACCCGCGGAAGTTCTATTTCCAGAATTTTAAGAGAAAATATTTTTACTTTACGAGGAGCTCGTTTTACCACTTTCCCCTGTCGGGCTAACTGATAAAGTCGCTTCCCTTGATAATGAACGGCTGAGACCATAGGTGGAATTTGCTCGATCTCTCCCTGGAACTTCTCCATTACTTCCCGGACTTTTGCCTCACTGACTTTCAACTCATTTACCTTCTCCAGAACTCGTCCACTGGCATCCTGACTGTCAGTGGAGATACCCAAAACCATAATCGCTTCGTATTCCTTATCATCATTAATCAAAAATTTAACCGTTTTGGTAGCTTTTCCCAGACAGACAACCAGGACGCCAGTGGCATCCGGATCCAGGGTTCCTGCATGTCCTACTTTCTTGAAGCGAAAAACCTTTCTGACCTGATCAACAACATCGTGAGAGGTTATTGCTTTAGGTTTATTGATGTTCAAAATGCCATCCATGAGATACGCCTCACTTTGTTCGGCAAAAGAGTCACCAGAGCACCAGTCACCAGGTACTAGAGCACCAGTTTTTCTTTAACCCTTAAACTATCTTTTCCCTATTTTATTATTTCCCTGGCTGCGGTCAGGATTTTATCTTCCACCTCTTCAATACTTCCTTCCATAAGACAGCCGGCTGCCAGTTTGTGGCCTCCACCACCAAATTGCCGGGCTAAATCATTCACATCTATTTCTTTGCCTTTGCCTCGGAAGCTTATCCTTATCTGGTTTTTTTTATCCGTCTCCTGGAAGAAAAGAGCTAATTCCGCTCCTTCAAGAGATTGAATATAATTAATAAAACCGCCGCTCTCGCTATCTTTAGCCTCAGCTTCCCGGCACATTTCTCTCGTCAAGCGGGACCAGACTATTCTGCCCTGACTATTTTTCCGGAGAGCAGTTAAAACCAGCCCTAATAACTTTTGTCGGGAAAAAGATGGTTTCTGATAAACTTTTTCAGCAATCTCAGCCGAGTCTACTCCTTCTTTCAGAAGAGAGCTAACTATTTGATGCGTATTTTCGGTGGTATTAGCATACTGAAATGCTCCCGTATCCATCAGTATAGCCGTATAAAGAGAAACAGCTCTCTCCTTTCCTACAGAAAAACCCAGGGAGCGAATGAGAGAGAATATCTGTTCTCCTACCGCAGCAGCTTTCCCTTCTATTAAGTTGATATTTCCAAATCTGCTATTGCTTATATGATGATCGATATTAATAATTAATTTTGCTTCTCTAACTAAATCAGCCGTTCTTCCGATTCTATCTAAGTCACTGGAATCGAGAACTATGGCTATCTCTGGATAATCAGGGGAAGTGAAATCATTGAGTATGCGATCGCTTCCGGACAGAAAACGAAAAGTTTCCGGAACGGGATCTACATTCACGATAAAAGCGGATTTCCCCATCTCTTCAAGAAGAGAAGCCAGGGCTAACTGAGAACCGATAGCATCTCCATCGGGACGAAGATGAGAAGTAATCAGGAAGGATTTCTTGCTTCTTAGAATTTCGATAACCTTCGCCAGGGGCGAATCTGTCCGGGGCATGTAAGTGAATTCCTTTCAACTCTTTTTCATCCATTATTTCCTTTTCTTTCTTTTTAGTAACTACTTTGTGTCTTTATTGCTTTGTGCCTTATCTCCAAGGCCGAGCTGCCGAAGAAGATTATCAATATGAGCGGCTTTCCCCAGGGATTCATCCCATTTAAAAACAATCTCCGGCGTATAGCGTAGTTTAATCCTTTGTCCAATCTCCCCACGGATAAATTGGGAAGCACATTTCAATCCTTTTAAAGCTTTAACTTTTTCGTCCTGACCGCCATAAACACTAAAGAAGATCTTAGCATATCGCAGATTATTGCTTAATTCCACTGATGTTACGGTAAGAAATCCGATGCGGGGATCGTTAACTTTTTTTTGAATAATCTCGCTTACTTCTTCCTTAATGGCTTCTGCCACCTTCTCTACCCGCCGACGGACCATTTAATTCACCTACAATTAATAACTACGAAGACACGAAAAAAATTTAGTTAATCCTGTTCATCCTATCTTATTTTTTTATTTTCATGCCTTCTTAATTTCGTGCTTTCGTAGTTAGTATAGTTTTATAATAATTTTGCATCCTGATTCTTTGTGTCTCTGTGCCTTTTTTTATAGTTTTCTTTCCTGTTCTTTTAAAGTATAAGCCTCAACAATATCCCCGTTCTGGATGTCGTCGAAACCGGTTAAGCTGAGACCGCATTCGTAGCCGGATTCTACTTCTCTGACATCATCTTTAAAACGACGCAGGGTACTTATGTTTCCTTCATGAATTGCTTTTTCCTCTCGGATCAAGGAAACTTTACAGTTTCTAACTATTTTGCCTTCGGTAACATAGGAACCGGCCACCGCACCT
>CAZGXS010000013.1:0-12915 GCA_964529935.1 uncultured bacterium
GCCCGGATAATCCGGTCCTTAAAATTAGCCATTTTCTTTCTCTCCTTTATTTAGGAGCAGATTTACCTGCCCCGGTTAACAACATACGCTCCTTCGGAGCTAAGGGTTCAAAGGTTTGAGTGAAATTATCAATCTGTGTAATCGCATCCTAATCTGTAATCAGCATAGGATTGAAAATCTTAGGCAAAATACAGCCACCCTAAGAGAGCAATAGCCAAACAGTAATAACCAAATAAGGGGAATTGGGCCCGGCGGATGATCTTTCGTAAGACCACCAGGGCTATCCATCCACTTACAAAAGCACTGATAAGCCCAAAGAGCAGGTAACCCCAATTTGGCGACGAAGATAAACCCGGCAATTTGCTGAATTCCAGAATTAGCGCTCCCAGAATAGCCGGAATAGAAGCTAAAAAAGAAAGCCTGAAGGCGGCCTCTCTATCCACTCCTCTCCAGAGCAAGGAGGCGATAGTTATACCTGAGCGAGATATCCCCGGGATGAGAGAGATTCCCTGAGCCAGACCCATTATCACGGCATCACGAATATTTAATGCCGAAAATTTTCTCTCTCCTTTCATAAACTTCCGGGTGGAAAAGAGAATTAGAGCAGTTATCATCAACATGATAGCTACCCAGCGCGGCCGGAAAAATAAGTTCTCAAAGAAGTCTTTCCCTCCCAAGCCGATGATGCCGGTAATCAAGGTGATAATAAAGATATAGACTATTATCCGGGGAGCTGCTTCCTTCTTCTCCGTCCCCTTTTTTCTTGCCTTTAATGACCCCCAGGAATCTCTGAAGAGATCTTGAATATCTTTTTTAAAAAAAAGAACCAGGGCCAGCAAGGTTCCGGCATGAAGGGAGAGAGTTACTAGAAGGCGATTTTCCATGTGGAAAATCTCCTGGAGGAAGACCAGGTGCCCGGAGCTGGATACAGGCAGAAATTCGGTTAAGCCTTGAATAAGACCCAGAATAAAATATTCCATTATAATAGGCAACGGCATAATAATCTGTCTCCCCTACCCTTTCAGCCTTTCCAGGAGGTCTTTAAGGGAGAGAGAATTTAGAATATCTTTCTTCTCCAACCATCCCCTCCGAGCGGTGGCCAGGCCATAGGAAATCGTTTTTAGCTGTCCCCGGTGATGAGTATCCGTTCCCAGGGCAATCATCGCTCCAGCCTCCCGGGCCTGTCGGCAATGAATATCGTTAAGATCCAACCTCTCCGGGAAGGCGTTCAGCTCCAAGCAGGTTCCCGTCCTACAGGCCTCCCGAATCAGGATTTTCATATCAATTTGATAAGGTTCTCGCTCGTGAAGCAGTCGGCCGGTGGGATGAGCAATAATGTGAACAAATTTGTTTTCCATAGCCTTAACAATACGCTTGGTTATTGTTTCCCTGTCCTGTTTGAAACCGCTGTGGATGGCGGCGATCACTAAATCCAGTTCTTTGAGAAGCTCATCCTCGTAATCAAGGCTGCCATCGCTATGAATATCCACCTCGGCTCCAGCGAGGACGCGGAAGTCTTTTAGTCTCTTATTGATTCTCCGGATCTCTTCAATTTGCCTCCAGCGCTCCTCAACGGACAATCCCCCGGCTATTCCCAGAGACTGAGAATGGTCACAGATGGCCAGGTATTGGTACCCCATCCTTCTGGCGGTCTCCGCCAATTCGGGAATGCTTTCCGAACCATCGCTCCATCGGGAATGAACATGAAGATCGCCTTGAATATCCCTCAGCTCCACCAGTTGGGGAAGTTTTCCTTCTTGAGCTGCTTCAATCTCCCCCCTCTCTTCCCTTAATTCCGGAGGAATGCAAGGAAGGTCCAGAGTAGCATAAATATCATCTTCTTCTTGACCGGCTATTTTTTCTCCGCCTTTAATCTTGAAGACCCCATATTCGTTAATCTTTAAGCCCCGCTTGCCGGCAAGCTCCCGTAGTTTAATGTTATGGAGCTTAGAGCCGGTGAAATACTGAAGAGCGGCCCCGAAACTGTCCGGCTCTACCACCCGCACATCTACCTGCAAGCTCTCTCCCATGATGACGCTTGATTTCGTCTCGCCCAGGGCCAAAATTTCGGTCACCTCAGGCAGTTCGCTGAAGACCTGCATTACCTGGCGAGGTTTCCGGGAGGTAACCAGAATATCTATATCTCCAATTGTCTCTTTCATCCGCCGCAGGCTTCCCGCTACGGTTATGCGGTTAACGGCAGTTAAATTTTTCAGATGGTTAATAATAGATTGAGCTAAGGGATAGGCCCGGCCGAGGAGCATCCTTCCTTCCCTTTTTTTCAAAAACTCTATTCCCCGCCGGATATTTTCTTCTGTCTTCTCTCCCATTCCCGGCAGATCCTTAAGACGATGTTCCCTAACGGCTTTCTCCAACTCCCGGACATTATCTATTCCTAATTCCTTATAGAGAAGAGAAGCGGTCTTGGGCCCCATCTCCGGAAGGGAGAGAAGTTCCACTAATCCTGAGGGAACCTGCTTTTTTAAATCTTCATAGTAAAGGAGTTTGCCGGTGGCAAGTAATTCTTCCACCTTCTTGGCCAAGCCCTCACCTACTCCGGGGATACTCCGCAACTCTCCTCTTTGATGTATCTTCTCTATTTCCTCGGGAAGACTCTCCAGAGTTCGCACCACTTTCTGATAGGCACGCACCCGGAAGGGGTCCCCACCTTTTATTTCCAGGATAGCAGCAATGTCCTGAAAGATTTGAGCTATTTCAGAATTACGCATATTTTTAAGAAAGCCCAATAAATTGGGCAACTACCCTGTGCCCTTTAGGGTGAAAGACGAATACTGTAGTTGCTTGATTTATCAAGCCAATCAATAGATATCCTGCTCTCAAAAAAGATCCAGTTGCTCCGGCTCTTTGAGCAGGGGTTGGGGCTCGATTCTAGAGCTCAGGAAACCTTTGAGTTTATAAAAATCTTCCTCTAAAACCCCCCTCATCCAGCCCTGGTGCAAGGCGGCGGCCGGATGATAAAGAGGAAAAACCAGGAAACCCTTAACCTGAGTTGACCGGGCCTTTACCTTGGTAATGGGAACTTTTTTATTCAAAATAGTCTGAGTGGCAAAATTACCCAGGGTGCAGACTACTTTTGGCTTGATTATCTTAATCTGCTTGAAAAGATAAGGCTTGCAGGCTTCTATTTCTTCAAGGCTGGGATTGCGGTTCTCCGGCGGCCGACATTTGAGAACATTAGCAATATAAATATCTGATCTTTTAAATCCAATTTTCCCTAAAAGCTCAGTAAGAAGTTTCCCCGCTGCTCCCACAAAGGGCTTCCCTTGCTGATCCTCATAATAGCCTGGCGCCTCTCCGACAAAAACGATTTTTGCCCGCTCATCGCCAACACCAAAAACCAAATTTGTGCGGGAACGACCCAGGGAACATTTCTGACAATCCCTTATCTCCTCGTAGAATTCCTGAAGTTTCATCCTTATTTTTCTCTATCCGGAAGAGATGTCTTCAGATATTCTTCCAGGGAGGCGATTCTTTCCGAAAGAGGAGGATGAGTAGAAAGCCAAAGACGACCCCTTCTTCCCCCTCTCTCCTTTTCCTCTTCCTGTAGCTTTTCCAGGACACTGATCATCCCGCGCGGGTCAAAACCGGCCCGGTAGGCATACCTTGCCCCCTGGCGGTCAGTCCAAAATTCTTCCTCCCGGCTGTATCCCAGCATGATAATGTTCAAAGCCTGGGAGGTAAATCTGGCCGCCTCCCGGGTATCTTCTCCTACCATCAGAGCCAGGGTAAGAAGAGTAGCGAACCGGTGCGCCTGAAGTCTCTTCACCCCATGACGGGCAGTAATATGGGCAATCTCGTGGCCAAGAACGGTAGCCAACTCATCATCATTCAATTCCTCAACCAGAGCTCTGGTAATATAGACCGGTCCCCCGGGAAGAGCCAGGGCATTAAGATCTTCCCGATCCAGAACTTTGAAAGTAAAGGGAAGAGCTATGCGACTGGAGACAAAGGCAACCTTTCTTCCTATCCTCTCTACCCGACGAGCTTGCTCCCCCTCTACTATTCCGTATTTCTCCTCTATCCTCCTGGCTACGGCTTGGCCAAGAGCAATCTCCTGCTCGCGGGTATAGATAACCATCTCTCTTCTGCCCGTAGCCGGATTAAAGGTGGTCGTAGCACAACCGCTCAAAATTAATAAAAAAAGAAGGGGAAACAGACCTTTCCCTAATTTTTTCATTTTTCTCCTCCTGGTGTAATATAATACATTACACCTGATTACACAGATTTTAAAATACGATTACACAGATTAAAACATAAATTACCTGACCCGACAGTTCTTATTGCCAAAATTAAAACAACAGGCTATTATTCGTTCTGTAAGAGAATCCCTTTTTCCCATAATCTGTAATCTGTGTAATCTGCTTGTTAATCTGTGTAATCAGACATCCTGAGCTTTATAGGACGTCTGCAGGGACTGGAGATGGGCCAGAACACATCCCGGGAGAACACTAAGATTATAGCCTCCTTCCAAAGCAGAGACGATTCTCCCCTGGCAGCCCCGAGCCATATCCCTGGCCAAATCAGTAAAGCGGCCGAAATCTTCTTCGGTGAGATTCATTCCTCCTATGGGGTCATCCTTATGTCCGTCAAACCCGGCCGAGATGAAGATTATTTCAGGAGCAAATTCTTCTACCCGGGGAATAATAATTTTATGAAAGATGTCCAGGTAATCCTCAGCGCTGCTTCCTGAGGGAAGAGGAAAATTCATATTAAAACCCTCACCCTTCCCCCTTCCTCTTTCCTCAACTCCTCCCGTTCCCGGGTAAAAAGGAGATTGATGAAAAGAGATATAAAGGAGAGAAGGGTCATCATAAAAAATCTCCTGGGTTCCATTTCCATGGTGCATATCCCAGTCAATGATCAAAGCTTTTTTGAGATGGTATCTCCTTTGCCCATAGCGAGCGGCAATGGCTATATTATTGAAAAGGCAGAATCCTCTCCCAGCGGCCGGACCGGCATGATGTCCGGGAGGGCGAATGAGAGCCAGGGCATTCTTCACCTTCCCCTGGATAACGGCATCGACAGCTTCCAAAACCCCGCCTACCGCCAGAAGGGCTACCTCAAAAGAGGCGGGAGAGATATAAGTATCGGCATCTAGGTATCTTTCCCCTTCCCGGCAAAAAACCTCCAATTTAGAGATGTAATCAATCTCATGCACATATTCCAGCTCTTTTCTAGTCGCTTTTCGGGGAGAGATAGCCGTTAGTTTCTTCATGAGCCCCTTTTCCTCCAGGACCTTAACGATGCTCCGCAAACGATTGGCGTTTTCCGGATGAACCCTCAAATCATGCTTCAGGTAATCAGGATGATAGACTAAACCGGTAGCCATTTACAAGTCTCTCCCCGTAAATATTTGGCAAACCCGTCTCTCAGGTATTCGGGGCCATTCCTGACCCCGAAAAAGTGTAAGTTAAACCTTAAGTTATAAGCAGACAGTAGTGATTTAAAACCTGCGTTCATCTGCGTCCAAAAAGAAATTTCTCTATAGTCAAGATATCCCTTCCTGCGGTCAGGAGTGAACAGTGGACAGTAAAAATCCAAATATTATTGCAATCCCTGGACCTCAAAATATCCCTCATTTCGTTCGGGATAGGGTTAAAGGATTCAAGGGTTCAAGGGAAAATTATTATAATCTATGTAATCAGCATAGGATTGAAAATCCTATGCTCTAAGATAGCATAAAAAAGAGGCGGATGTCAAGATTCCTTGTGCATCTTGAAGCTGGTAGGGAGAGAAGGGGCAATGCGAAGAAGCGATCCGATGTTTGGTCATCATCTCATATTTATGAGGTCTCAAGTTCCTCTGGAAAAGTCACCAGCAAAAATTTCAACTGTTCCATAAATTTCACCTATTCAAAATCTTCAAGCGCTCCTTAACTCTTTCCACATATTGTCTTGTTTCCCTAAAGGGAGGCACTTGAAAATCGTGGCGCTTCACAGCACCAGGCCCCGCATTATAAGCAGCCAGTATTAAAGTAAGCTCATCTACTTGCCATTGATCTCTGTATCTTGATAAATATCTCTCCAACCACCTAAGATAGGTGAGAGCGATCTTTTTATTCTTAAGGGGGACAAAAGAGTAGTCAAATGACCAGTCCACTTCCCGTAATTCCGTCATATCATACCAGGTGCCTCTCATAAGCTGCGCAAGACCTCTGGCCCCAACGGGAGAAATAGCGTTAGGATCGCCAGATGATTCTACCATGATAATAGCCTCTAAAAGCAATTGCTCAGGGATGCCGGCAATGTAATTTTCATGTTCTTTATCAATAAGCAAAACCCTCATAAGGAAAAAAATACAAAGAACGAGAAAAAGAAATCCCAACTTGAAAATATTTATTCTGCTTTCCCGTAGCAATAGTTGACCTTGTTTCAGCGGCCAGAATCTCATCAAGATACACTCCCTCGGAGCTAAAGGTTCAAGGAATCAAGGGTTCGAGTAAAATTATCAATCTGTGTAATCTACTTCTTAATCTGTATAATCACAGAGGATTGAAAATCCTCTGCTTGGACTCTTCCGGTGTTTGTTGCTGATATTATGCTACCATATATGAGTGAGGTGGTCAATTCATTCACTCTCCGGTAGAAAATTCTCATTTGACATCCGGCATAGAAATATTAATAATTCCATCGAGGAGATGGAGGGTGGTGTCACTACGGCCTCCATCGTTCAGGTGGAAAAGACCACCCTATATAAGGACCGATGCGCCCCTCATCTAAATATCTAACTTGGGTCATGTAATCAATACGCACTTCGCCGTAAGCATGTATTATCCTTCCATCGCCTAAATAAATAGCAATATGACCATGCCGGTTATCCTCTGTTTGACCAAAGAAAATAAGAACGCCATCTGGGGCACCTCTCCAGTTATCCGGGTCTTGAAGGACAAGATCAAAAACTTCGTCTCCATTAACAGCATCCCACGCCGAAGCCCATGTCCCTTCTCGGACTATTTTCGGATAGCCTCCCTTTTGCATGAACGCATTTGCTACAAAACGCAAGCAAAGTCCATCCCAATGCCAGGTCAGCGGATCCAAATAATTCTTGGCCCAACTTATGGCAACTTCAGCCCAAGAGGCAAAATTTTCCGGTTTGTCTTCACCAATTTCAGGTTCGACAACATCTATCAACCGCTCTGAAGGGATTGGATCCCTATCCAATCCTCTAAACCACCAACTGAAAACCAGCAGGGTGATTATGAAGATGGCGAAGATGTTTAAGCTAGCTCTCTTTTTCATGACTTCCCCCCGTCCAAAATACAATCTGGACTTTATGTTGATTTACTCATGGGGACACAAACATCCCCAAAATCCCCTCTTTGACTATGACTATTTTAGCATGCTTATTTTTCCCTAATGTCCCCACTTTATTGAAACGCTTCACATAAGTGCTTTAATAGTAGTAAGTTATGCAGTTTATTTTTATATTCATAACTAATTGATAAAACATCACTTGCGAGGCGTTTTTCAATAAAACGGGGGCACTAAGCAACAGAAATACCAGTAGAAAATCCTCGCCTCAGGCCTTCTTTCAGGGCTAAATCAATCGCCGGATATCTCTTCGCCCTGCCCTAATTGGCTGATATGATAATTCTGGCAGAACTGACAGGCAAGATGGCAATGAGTGAGAAAGATAGTTCCCGAACCGCGATGGCCGACCAGGGGAGCTTCTTCTCCAAAATGGGGGCCGAAGTTAGAGACAAGGGGAAACTTACCGGCCTGGCAGAAACCTTTCTCTCCCTTCAGGCGATTCACCCGGCACTGACGAGGGCAAAGGGAACATTCCTCAAGAATCCGGTACCCTCTCTCTACCCTTCGCTCGAACTCATCTTCCTCATATAATTTTCTATACACGCTTAAGATACGCTCCTTCGGAGCTAAGAGTTCAAGTAAAATTATTAACCTGTATCCTCTATCTCTTAATCTGTGTAATCAAGTATCGGATTGAAATTCCGATACTTCTTTAAGATATCTCATGCGTAAATCGTAGAGAAGATTTTCTATGAAGCTTGCTTCCTCCCGCTTCAGATTCCCCTCTGTCTTTTTCTTAAGCATATCTATGAGGTCAATGGTATATTTTGCTTGTTGATAATTGGGCTTAATCTTATCCTTCGCCTCAGGGTCAGAAACTTCCCCCATACATAGTAAGGCCTGCATTCCCAACCCCGAGATAAAAGTGCTAAAGTCCGGCTCAGGAAGAGGCTCTCCGGGCTGGGCTTGATTCCCTTTCGGGGTTTCCTTTGTTTCGCTGCCGACTCCGGCCGTCTTCTCTTCGCTTTTCTCTTTCTTCACTCTGGCTTTCCAGGCTTCGTCCACCCTTTTTTTAGTTTCCACTTTTTTCTCCTCCCCTATAATATGTTTTGGTTAAATCACACCCGGGGTACAAATAGGCACATAGGCACTAAGGCACAGAGTTAAAAAAAACAGTTTGTAATTCTTATCCTTATCTTATACTTTGTGCCTCTGTGCCTTTGTCACTTTGTGCCTTTTTTCCTATTTGATGATAATTCCTGCATAACCAACGACAGCGCTGTAATCGCCGCTAGTATCTCCTGAGGTCATATATTGAATCAACTCTGCCTTTTTAGCTCCCAGCTCCTTACAGGCAATGAGAGTTGTAGCTACGGAAGCATAGCCGCACATAGAAATGTCTATGTCCCTCACCTTCTCTAACAATTTTCCCTCGTTCAGCTCTAAGATAGCTTTAATGGCCTCTTTGTCCTTCTCATCGGCCATCTTCTGTGGTTCATAATGAGTCAGATCGGAACTGGCGATAATAATGGTTTTCGTTTTCTTAAGTCTAATTACCCGGGCCAGGGCTTTCCCAATCTCCTCATAGATATCCGGGGCCGCCGGAGAGAGGAGGATAGGGACAAAACGAAAATCTCTCTTCAGATATTGAAGAAAAGGCAGTTGCACTTCCAAAGAGTGTTCAGAGTGATGAGCTTTTTCATCGTCCTTTAAATTCCGGCTCTCCGCGAGGAGTTCCTGAGCCATATCGGCGTCAATTTCCACCGAGCCCAGGGGAGTCTTCCAGGCACCCTCAGCCACAAGGGAGAAAGGGCTTCCTCTGCCGGTGTGGTTAGGCCCGAGGAGGATATATGTCTCCGCTGGCACTATCCGAGAATAAACAGCTCCAGCCACTTTTCCTGAATAGATATAGCCAGCGTGAGGGGAAACCACTCCCACGACTTCTTCCCTCTCGGCTCCTTCATCAACGAAGCCTTTGATCTGCTCTCTCAGAGACCCCTCAGAAGCAGGATAAAACTGTCCCGCCACTGCCGCTTCTCTATCCATTTCCCCTTCTCCTCTTTTCACAATTTACAACTATTCAGCCACTAAGCACACAAAGGCACCAAGGTATATTAAAGTATTAGAGCACAAGTTAGGCCGCACACTACACGCCTCACGCTTAAAAACCTGTAGCGTGTAGCGTGAAGCCTGATTAACGAGCAATCTTAGTGTGTTTGGTGGTATCTTTGTGGCAACATCTGAGTAGTTATATTATACACCAACAGGTTATTTTTTTCAAGTTGACAAAATTACAAGATTTTGATATAATTAATTGAAATGAAAAGAACAGCTTTCAAGCTCTCCTTAGAGCAAAAACAAGTTCAGACCTTAACTCTTTCTCCCCAGATGCAGCAGGCTATTTATCTTCTTCAGCTTCCGCTGCTTGAATTAAAGCAATTCCTCCAGCAGCAACTGGTCCAAAACCCTGTCCTGGAAGAGGTGGAAAACATAGAACCACCCCCGTCAGAAGAAGAGCCCCTGGCAAAGTTAAAAGAAAATGATTATGAACCTGATGTAAAAGAAGAGATGGAGCGCTTAGCCAGATTTAATGGAGAATGGCAAGGATATCTCCGGGGCATGGGTGCCTCGGGAAGAGGTGAACCGGAAGATGAGGAGAAACGCCGTTTTTGGGAGAATTCTCTCGCCCGGCAACCTTCCCTCCAAGAACATCTCCTACGCCAGCTTCACCTGTCCGCTTCCTCTTCACGAGAAGAAGAGATAGGAGAAATAATCATTGGTAATATTGATGGAAATGGTTACCTGCAAGCTTCGCTGGAAGAGCTGGCCAAGAGCCTAAGGGCTACTAGCCAGGAAGTAGAAGCAGCTCTCTCTTTAATTCAAACTTTTGATCCCCCTGGGGTGGGAGCAAAAAATCTAAAAGAATGTCTGCTTATCCAGTTAAGGGACTCCGGAAAGGAGGATACCCTGGAGGCAAGAATAATAGCCGAACATCTAAAGGATCTGGAGAGGAGAAAGTATCTTCATATAGCCAAGCGTCTTGGAGTCTCTCTAAATAAAGTAACGAAAGCCGCCCGGGGCATATCCTCTCTCGAGCCAAGGCCGGGGAGAAGTTTCTCTCCCGAGAAAAATCATACTATTATCCCCGAGCTCATCCTGAAGAAAATCAATGGTGAATATAACATCATTACCAACGATGGAGACCTGCCCCGGTTGCGAGTTAGTCCGCTTTACCAGAAGTTAATGAAGGAGGACAATTCAGAATCGGAAGCTCAACAGTATCTCATGGAAAAATTTAAATCGGCAATGTGGGTAATCAAGAGCATAGAGCAGCGGCGAAAGACTATCCGCCGCGTGGCCGAATGTATCGTCAAAAAACAGCGGGAGTTTCTGGACAAAGGCATAGAGCATCTCAAACCCTGTACCTTGGGAGAAATCGCCGCAGAGATTGAAATGCATGAATCCACTATCAGCCGGGTGACCGCTAACAAATATATTGATACTCCCCGGGGCATATTTGAACTAAAATTTTTCTTTACCGGCAAGATTCCCACCCAAGATAACGGTTCCCTCTCTTCTGAGAGCGTCAAAGCTAAAATTAGAGAACTGATCGAAGCAGAAGATAAGCAGCACCCCTTAAGTGATATGAAGATAGTCAAACATTTTCTCGCTCAGGGTATCCATATTGCCCGCCGCACCATAGCCAAATACCGGGAATCCCTCAAGATACTTCCCTCAACCCTGAGGAAAAGATACTGACAAGTGTGCTCTTTAAGAGGATAGAGGCAAATAGGCCACCTTTGTTAGCTGTATAGAGCCCCCGTACCGCGGAGCACATTGCAAGAGGAAGGTTATGCTAACTACAATAGCCTTTTGATAACTTTCGGCATACTACGCAGGATAATTCACTCACCTAACTTACACTCCTTGCAGTTGCATAAGTCATGTGCTTATCAGGTTAATCAAGAGGAGGGTAACTATTTCCATCAATTCCGCTGTCGCCCCCCGGACATCGCTAGTTATCCCCCCTATCCTCCTCAAGCTGAACCAGCGAAGAGCGAGGATGGACAAACAAACCGCTGCCACAAGGGGAATGGCAAAAAATCTAAAGAGCAGCAAAGAGAGAATGAAAGTGATAACGCTGGCCCTGAGAAGACTTCGATAATCATCTTTGTCAAAAGCGCCGAGATCCCTTTTGCTTGGCTCCCCAGCATAAGGAGTAAGAGTTCCTATAGCTACCATTGCCCAGCGGCCCATAACTGGCATAAGAAGAAGAGCTCCAAATTCTACTCTCTCAATCAAGCCATACAGAAGAGCAAATTTAACTAATAGCAGGCAGATTAGACCAATAGCTCCCCGGGAGCTAAAACGTCTCTCCCGCATAGCAGTGAGGGCCTCATCTCGGGGCTTTCTGCCCAGGAGCCCCTCGCAGGTATTGACAAATCCATCAAGGGGTAAAGCCCCCGTGAAAATAACCAGGGCAACCAGAACTATGGCTTTAGCTGGTAGGGGCGGAAATAAAGAGGAAGCAATAAGATTAACCAGAACCAGAATTGCCCCCAGAAGCAGTCCCACCAGGGGAAACCAGACCATTGATTTGATCCGCTCATCTTCACTGACTTCCCCTTTCGGCTTGAGAGGGATAATGGTCAGAGATTGCAAGGCAACTAAGAAACTTCGCATATTTTTATTCCTTATCTTAAACAACACGCCCGAGAGGATTCGAACCTCCGACCTATGGCTCCGGAGGCCATCGCTCTATCCACTGAGCTACGGGCGCCAACCTTATGCCAATATAATCATTAAAATTTAACCCGGGAGGTAACTTCGATAATCTGCTTCTTCCTTAATTTTACCTCAGTATATTACATCTGTCAATTTAATTAAGATGAAATTGGGGGGCTTTAAAAAAAACTCAAATCCAAAGTTTTTACTGGTGATCACGCCGGCCGAAACCGTCAACAAGGGAAACTGTTTTTTCCGGCCTCTTCTGTTCCGGGCCAGGTAAAATCCCTTTCTTAGACTCTCAGTGTCAAAAAGGAGGTCCCTTTTCTCAGAGAAATTCTTTATCGCCCTCTCTGTCTCACCAACAAATTTTTCTCTTTCCTCTCCCAAATATAATAAAATGAAATCGTCGCCTCCAATGTGCCCGACTTTGGTTCCCGGAAGACGCTTTTCCACCCGCCTTAACTCTTCCGCCATCATCCCGATGGCTTCGTCGCCTTTAAAAAAACCATAATTATCATTAAAAGGTTTGAAGTTATCAAAGTCAATATAGGCAATACAAAAAGGGGTCTCGGAGCTAATCTTTTCCAGTCAGATCCGGATAAGCTTATTGCCAGGTAGTTTTGTCAGGGGATTGAGGTCTAAGGATAATTGAGTAACCTGTTGGGAGAGCACTCGGAAAAGGTCAGAAAAGTTTGCCGTCCCTAGATATTCTCCCTTTTCTACCACCACAATTCCGTCTATAAGTATCTTTTCCGAAAGTGAGCTTTCTTCAATGAAGGGAGCAATATTTTCTATCCTCTTCTCTCCCTCGGCTTCTATAAACTCCGGCAACATTATTTCGCTAACTTTCTTGTAAGCTAAAAGGGCTGCCCCAAAAGGGGTTCTGAAAAGGGTGTCTATATCCTCCCGGCGCAGG
>CAZGXS010000013.1:13015-14357 GCA_964529935.1 uncultured bacterium
AAGGGCTGCCCCAAAAGGGGTTCTGAAAAGGGTGTCTATATCCTCCCGGCGCAGGTGTTGATTATGCTCTGAACTATTTTCCGTTTTACATTATCCCGATGGATATCCCGGATGAAATACATATCCATCTTAACGATATGAGGACTTATATCATAGAGCGCCCTTAGTCCAGCAACTCCCACCCCAAAATCATCAATGGCGATGAGAAAGCCTTGCTTTTTATAGTGAGACAAGGCCTGTTTAAATAATTTTAGATTTTCGGTGACGGTCTTTTCCGTTATTTCTATAACTATATTCCGGGGCGAAATCTCCATCTCTCTCAGCGTTCCCCGAGTAATCCCTTTTTGATAATCAAAAGAGGTGAGGACATTAGGGTCAATATTAAGGAAAAGTCTCTTTCTATTTTGAAATATCCCCTTGACAAAGCCCTCTCTTATGGCTTTTACCCGGGCGAGGGTATCAGCCTCAAAGATTTTTCCTTCTCTCTCCATCAGTTGGAAAAATTCATCCGGACCTAACGCCGCTCCTCTTATCCGGGAAAGGGCCTCAAAACCATAAACGGTCTGGGTGCCGAGATTCAAGATAGGCTGGAAGTGGATGTCAACCTCCTCTTCAAAAAAACGGGGAAGATCCCTCACTCCCAGCGATTCCCCGATAAAAGGACCCTGGTTGCTAACCTCTATTTCTTTGACTTCCATCTTCGGTTACCTTGAATTAGCGCACCTTCGGTGCGAACCTGTAGGGGTCGGATTCATCCGACCTGCATCAACGGGCGCCATAAATAACGCCCCTACAACTGCTTAAAAAGGAAATTCCTGGTATAATTAAGTTATCGGAAACCTACACTTCTTCTATTCCGACTCCTGACTCCTGACTAGTCACTATACCAAACATATGTTACAGTATGATTGCAGCTATGTTAAGATTTGAAGAAGTTTTGGTTAAGGGAAGGTTTGCTTGGGGAAGGAAAATCTCTACTACCTTGTTACCATAAACTCTCATCCCATCTTTCAACAAAGGAGGTTTTTCTTCCCTGGAGGATTTCTACTAAGGAAAGGAGGGTTTTGCGGGCTTCACCTACGGGGTAATAAAAGGCATCCCAGTTCTCGCTGTCTTCGCCGTCATGGTTGGGGAGCACATAGGCAAATTGCCAGGCTTCCCTTAGCTCCAGAGGAGCGCTTTTGACTCTGGTTTCAATGTTTTCCAGATCGGCCAGAGAGAGAATTCCTTTCTGCTTCTCTGTTCTCCTTAAGAGCTTTCTTCTCATGATATCGGTTACCAGTTTCCCAGGGGCAATTCTATCTCCCAGACTTTTGAAGAAAACAATCTCTTCCCGGGAAAG
>CAZGXS010000014.1:0-13247 GCA_964529935.1 uncultured bacterium
CTTATTCAATTGTAAAGATATCCCTCCCTACGGTCGGGATAGGGTTCAAGGGTTCGAGGGTTCAAGGGTTCAAGGGTTCAAGGGAAATTATCAATCTGCGTCCTCTATTTTTTTTAACTTGAATCCTTGACTCCTTGAACCCTTGAACCCTTAGCTCCGAAGGAGCGTATCTTAAGTCACACTCTCTCGTAAGGTTGAAATAGTTTGCTATATTCATCAAGAGCGAAACGGTCGGTCATTCCGGCGATATAATCGCAAATTACCCGGGCAGATGATTCTTCCTTAAATTTCTCCTGGGTGTCCGGCGGCAGTTGGCGGGGATGGTCTAAATAAGTTTTGAATAACTCTCGGATGAAACGGCGGGCTTTCTCAGTCATCCTGACCACTCGATAGTGATGATAGAGGCGCTCAAGGAGAAATTGCTTTAACTCTTCATTCTTCCGGGACATCCTGGGACTGAAAGAGACAAGACAAGAAGAAGCTTCCCTCACTTCTTCTACGGACCCGACCTGTGCTTGTTCCAGTCTCTTCTCTGTCTCCGTAATTAAATCGGTAACCTGAAGGTTAATAAGAGCCTTTATCGTCTGATATTTTCTTCTTTCCCGATCGGAATGGGGAAACTTTTTCTTTATCTCACGATAGGTTTCATCCCAGAGAGAAACTTCCTCCAGGGCTTCTTCGCCAATCATCTCCGCCGTTAAACCATCGTCGAGGTCATGACTATTATAAGCGATCTCGTCCGCTAAATTGACCGTCTGCGTTTCCAGGGTCGGAGATTTGTCCGCTTCAAATGCGGAGGGAAAAGGGCGGTCATAAGAAGTGGTATGTTTGATAATCCCTTCCCTTGCTTCCCAACTGAGGTTCAATCCGGGGAAACTGGGATTTCTCCTCTCTAATTGCTCTACCACTCTTAAACCCTGCCTATTATGTTCAAAGCCCCCTTTATCCTCCATCAGCTCCCGGAGGGCTTCCTCCCCCGAGTGCCCGAAGGGGGTATGTCCCAGGTCATGAGCCAGGGCAATAGCTTCCGTAAGGTCTTCATTCAACCTTAAGATCTGGGCAATGGAACGAGCGATCTGAGCTACTTCAATGGTATGAGTAAGACGGGTGCGATAGTAATCACCCTCATGGTTGACGAAGACCTGCGTCTTGTACTCTAAACGACGGAAAGCGGTAGAATGAATTATTCTATCCCGGTCTCTCTGAAAGACAGAGCGATAATCATGCTCCTCCTCGGGGTAGGCCCGTCCCCGACTATTCTCGCTTTTCATAGCATAAGAAGCGAGCAGTTCCCTCTCCTGTCTTTCCAATTCTATTCTAGTTAGCATTTCTCTATAGTTATTTAGGAGCGATGAGATTAATGATCGAATTGAGAAAAGGAGGAATAGAGATATCTAAAAGGGGTAGAAGAAGAAGGCCCAGGGCCAGTGCCATAAAGGCAAAAGAGAGAATAAAGAGAAACCTGAAGAAGGGACTGCTCTTGCCTTTTGTTTTAGGGGATATCCCTATTTTAGCTTTGGCGGACACGGGGGGAACGACCGTCTCTTCCTTCTTTTCCAGCGTCTCTTTTGGGGAAATTTCGGTAGGCTTTTTTGGTTCTATCGTCAGAGGGATATCCTTTGGGCCCGATTTAACTTCCCCGGGTTCTATACGAAGCGGTCTTTCCTCTCTCAGGAGCGGTTCCTTCTCTTTCCTCTTGTCTTTATCGTCCCGACTTGGGGTTTCCTCAACCATATTTTCCCTCCTTAGTGAGGACAGCCCCAATTCTTTGAGCTAACATTCCCTGAATCTGGGACAGTTCTCTCATGCATTTCTTTCATCTTCTTTCATGTTGTATTTGATAAGCATCTATAATGTATTTGGCCCTACCGGGTCAGTTTTACTATATCCCTCTCCCTGATTCTCCGAATGTCAACTTCTTCAACTATTTCTACCATAATAGTCAAACGATCCATATCCTTTAACTTTATTTTCCGGAACAGCTCACCATCTCGATAGACTAAAAGGATTGGCTCTACATTCTCCAGGCCTTCCCGGCCCAGGTCAATGTTCAAAAATCCCGGGCGGATAACATCCAATACTTCTCCTTCTATACGGGGAGCAGTGAACATCTCCGTAACGCCCGGTGAAAGGCTCAGCTTCACCTGGTCGTTTTCCCTGATTCCCTGCAAAACATTCTCTACGGCTACCCTGGCCACGAGGGTCATATGGCGAATTCTTTTGGCGTTTAATTCTCTAATCAATTCGTCTCTTCGATAGATGGAAAGAGCTGGCTGAAGACCGGCAACTACTTCCCTATCCAACTCCAGGCTGAGAAATGGCCAGACCACATTGATGACCTCTCCCCCTATTTTCTTAAGGGGAAGAAGGAGATCCTCCGGGGGGACAGGTACTTCAACGACTTGCTCTTCAACCACAGGAGGAAGTTCCCCCAGCCTCACCCGTAGCTTCACCAGGGCCTGCCGGGCCTGCTGGTAGCGCTCTTCCAACGTGGCCCTCTCCTTTCCCAGCTCTTCAAATCTCTTTTCCAGAGCCACTTTCTCTTCCTTCTCCATCCCTACTTCTTCACGGAGTCTGATTATTTCTTGACCCAGCTCCCTCTCTATCTTTTCTTTTAGCCCACCTACTCCCTCCAGCTCTTTCTCCAGATTTGCTCTCTCTTCTTTAATGCTAACCAACCCAACTTTCCTTTCTTCCAGAGATGCAGTTAATCTTTCTATTTCCTTTCGCCTTTCTTCAATGTCCCCGATTATCCTAAGAGCAAAGATAACTACCCCCACACTCAAAAGAAAAAACACTATCGCTCCGACCTTCCCCTTTTTACTCATTTTAACACCCTCCAATTTTGAGTTTATTTTAACATACCCTTTTCTCCTGTCAAGAAAAATTTGTAACCACAAGTCTAGAAGCGAACCAAGCTTTCAAATTTCCGGTATCTTTCCTCAATATCTTCCTCCGTAACTCTTTTCAAGCGTTCGAGGCTAAAGCCTTCTACGGTGTAAGAAGCCATAATTGAACCATAGATAACGGCTTTCCTTAAGCTCCCTTCATCCACCCAGCCATTTTTATCTAAGTAACCGAGGAAACCACCGGCAAAGCTATCTCCCGCTCCCGTGGGATCGCAAAGGGACTCTACCGGATAAGCTGAAGCAGCAAAATAATCACTTTCAGAGAAGAGAATCGCTCCGTGTTCACCTTTCTTAATGATGGCTACCCTCGGTCCCAGGGAGAGAAGGGCGCGACCGGCCTTAATCAGATTCTGCTCCCCGGTGAGCATTTTGGCTTCGGAATCATTGAGAATAAAAATATCCACTTTGGTGAGCATCTGGAGGAGAGCCTCCCTCGTTTTCTCTATCCAGATATTCATAGTGTCTCCGGCAATAAGTTTGGACTTGGTAAGCTGTTTTAAGATTTTTAGGTGTAAGTTAGGATCTATATTAGCCAGAAAGACATAATCGGAGGAACGATAATCCGACGGCAACTGAGGATGAAAATCCTCAAAGACATTGAGGCAGAGGGAAAGAGTTTCTCTCTCGTTAGGGTCCGTCCCATAGCGTCCCTTCCAGCGAAAAGTCGGACCTTCTCTTACCTCTAATCCTCTCAGGTCTATTGAGCACCTCTTAAGCAAGTTAAGATAATCCGAGGGGAAATCGTCTCCCACGACGGCCACTAAGTTTACCCGGGTGAAAAAACTGGCCGCAACGGCAAAATAGGTGGCCGAACCCCCCAAAGCTTCCTCCACTCTGCCAGAAGGAGTCTCCACAGTGTCCAAAGCCACCGAACCCACAACCAAAATACTCATAGAAATCTTTTAACCACAATAAACGTTGAAAGGATTCAAGGGGTCAAGGATTCAAGTGAAAAGACTTTAGAAAATAAACACTGGAATCCTTGAACCCTGGAATCCTTGAACCCTTAGCTCCGAAGGAGCGTATCTGGCTATGCTTTAAAGAATTCATCCACAACCTTGAGGGCACAATACTCACCACACATAGTGCAGACATCGGCTGTTTTCGGCTTGCTCTCCTCCCGATACCTTATCGCCTTTTCCGAATGAAGAGCTAATTCCATCTGCTTATCCCATTCTCTCAACTTTCTTTTCTGGGACATTTTAAGATCCCAGTCCGAAGCTCCTTTTATTCCTTTGGCAATATCAGCAGCATGCGCAGCAATGCGGGTAACAATCACCCCCTCTTTTACATCCTCTATACTAGGAAGCCTCAGGTGTTCAGAAGGAGTAACATAGCAAAGAAAGTCTGCTCCTGCCGCCGCAGCTACTGCCCCCCCGATAGCGGCGACAATATGATCATAACCGGGGGCGATGTCAGTGACCAAAGGACCAAGAACATAAAAGGGCGCTCCCCGACAGAGTTTTTTCTCCAGAAGAACATTAGTTTCCACCTCGTTAAGAGGAATGTGCCCGGGACCTTCTATTATCACCTGGACATCCTCGTCCCAAGCCTCTTTAGCTAATTCTCCCAAAAGAATAAGTTCCTGTATCTGAGCCCTATCGGTGGCATCGGCTATGCTTCCCGGTCTCAGACCATCTCCTAAGCTTAAGGTTATATCATATTTTCTGGCAATTTTTAAGATCCTCTGATAATTTTCAAAAAGAGGATTCTCCCGACCGTTATGGATCATCCAGGCAATCAAGAAGGCCCCTCCCCGGCTGACCACATCGGCAACCCGTCCCTGCTTCCGCAACCGCTTCAAGGTTTCCAGAGTCACACCACAGTGGAGAGTCATAAAATCCACACCCTCCTCAGCCTGCTGCTCAATAACTTTGAAGATATCCTCTGTCTTCATTTCCACAACATTTTTCTTATCATTAGTCATCTCTACGGCGACCTGATAAAGAGGAACTGTCCCTAAAGGAAGATGGGTTTCCGCTAAAATAGCCCTCCTTATCTCTATTAAATTTCCGTTAGTGGAGAGGTCCATCAAAGTATCAGCTCCTGCTTCCGTAGCCACGTTCATTTTGCAAAGTTCATCATCCAGGCTAGCTTCGTCTTGAGAAGCGCCGATGTTAGCGTTAACCTTGGTACGCAGCCCTTCCCCTATTCCACAAACCTTTGTCCCTCGTCGCTGGAGGTTAACAGGAATGACGATTCTCCCTTCTGCTATTCCCTCCCGGACAAATTCCTCCCCTACCCCTTCTTGTTTAGCTACCGCGCGCATCTCCTCGGTCAAATTACCTTTTTTAGCTTCGCTTATCTGATTCATATTTTTCTCAAAAGTATAAACCGCAAGAGGTTTTCTTGAAGTATGGCTTGATAAATCAAGCAACTACAGTTCGTCTTTGTAAGGGTGAGCTTGCTCACCCGGCTTGTGGGCAGGTAAACTTGCCCCTACTTGTGCCCGCAAGGGTATAAGAAGAAAAAGTCTTTTGTAGTTGCCCAATTTATTGGGCTTTCTTGAATTTCTTTAGCAGCTCTCTGGTAGCAGCAGCCATATCCTTTGCCTTCAAGATAGCTGAGGCTACCGCTACAACATCAGCTCCCGCAGCAATTACTTCCCCTATATTAGTTTCGTTAATTCCTCCTATAGCCACTAAAGGAATTCCAATATTTTTCTTTATTTCTTTAATTTTTTTCACCCCTAAAGGAGGACCAACATCTTCTTTGGTTTGCGTGGGAAAGATAGGACCAAGAGAAATATAATCAGCCCCTTCTTCTTCTGCCTGAAGGGCCTCCTCTTTATTATGAGTAGATGCGCCGATTATCCTTTCGCCCAATAGCTTCCGGGCCCGGAAAAGAGGCAGATCATCCTGTCCCAGGTGAACTCCATCTGCCCCCATAGCCAGTGCTAAGTCAACTCTATCATTGATTATAATATTCATATTTTTCAATGAGTTATCTTCTTTAAGTTGAGAAACGACTTTAACTGCTTCCCGAATGCTTCCTTTCTTATCCCGCCACTGGATAGCCGTCCCTCCTCCGGCAGCTACCGCCTTAACTATCTCCAACGGGTCCTGACTGCCAATTAACTCTCTGTCCAGGATAATATATAACTGCCATTTTCTTATAACCTGTCCTTTGCCTTTCAAGGTTAGACTTTCCTTTATCTCCTTCTCCAGAGAATAAAGCCGGAAGCGAATGGTCTTGAATTTCTCTCCTATTCGGGAATCAATCACCTTAGAGAACTCTTCCAAAGCCCTTAAAGCCTCCTGGCCACGAACCATATTCGCTCTAATTATCTCTTCATAACCATCCCTCTGCCCCTCCTCCGGTTGATAGAGTTCCCGACCCACATCTTCCCGACTGTTCCGGGCACAAAGAAGCTCTTTCGCTGGGAAACTTTTAAGGACATTGGTAATTTCGTGTCGAATTTCTTTGAGGCGAGCAGTAAATCGCGGTTCCGAGAGGATAAATCTGGTTACTTCCTCAACTACTCTTAGGCCTTCCCGAGCCCGGTTAGCATTGGCATCAACAACCCGATAAATTTCTCTCTGGTTCACTGCCTCATTTCTACCTCCGGGATTACCATGCCTTCCTCTTTTCTTTTTCCCTTTCTCACCTCTTCAGGAGCAATTTTCACCACCAGAACTTTAATAGCTAAAATATCCTTAATCCCCAGAACATCCTCCACATATTTTTTAATCATTTCTTGAATGCGGATAGTTGCTTCTGGAATGTTAGTGTTCGGTTCCAGAACAATGCGGCTATAAATCTCCAAGCCTTCCCGGGTAGCTTCCACTCGAGGATGCATCTCTCGGACTTCTGTTAGCTTTCCTCCCAATCTCTTGATGAAATCCTCAATGGCGCTAAAGGCCACCCTGACCTCGCCTTCCGGATTCTGGAAGGCCATTGAGGGTTCCCGGCTAAATCTCCGCAGGGCGAGGACAATTAGTGAACAGCCGATGACCAGAAAAACCAAGCCAGCCACTCCAACAAAGACTTTTTCCCCCTCCAGAACTCTCAGGAAATTATAAGCCTGGTCCGCTGACACCCCACCAAAGGCAAGGGCTAGCAGATATACCCCCAGGGCAACCAGAACAATGATAGAAAACGCCGTGCTAAAAGCCTTCATTTCTTTCTCCTCCTCTCTTTTATTCGCTCTGGTAATATTTTCTCATTTTTTCACTTCTCATCTATTGCCGCGGCTCTATCATAAATAACCCTTGCCCGAACTCTACCGGATGTCCATTCTCCGCTAATATCCTGACAGCGCGGCCATTAACTTCCGATTTTATCTCGTTCATTAACTTCATAGCTTCAATAATACAGATTACCTGACCTTCCTCTATCTCATCCCCCTCCTCCACAAAAGGCTTAGCCTCAGGAGAAGAAGTCAGATAGAAAGTCCCTACCATAGGAGAAGAAATTTCCACGAGATCTTTTCCAGCTTGTCCTCGACCACTATCGGGGAAAGGTTCTCTTTCCGCCTCCCCCGGGGCAACCGGGACAACTGTCTCCCCAACCTCTCTCTCGGGAGATGGAGACAACGCCGCCACCTCAGGGGAAAGCCCTTTTTTCAACTTAATTCTCATCCCTTCTCTCTCTAGATCAAGCTCACTGATGTCTGCCCTTTCAAAAATAGCGATAATCTCTCTTAATTCCTTAAGATTCATTACTCCCCCCGTAAAACAAGTTAATTCGCTACGGTCGCAACTTGAATTGTAAGCTGAATATTGGAAATTTTAAATTGTAAATTTATTTACCCTTCTTCAAAGTCAATTTATTTTTATACCCATTTTGCAATTTTCAATTAAGTTAGTCCCGAACAAAGTAAGGGCTAACTTGACTATCACGCTCTTTCCATATACTTCCCGGTTCTGGTATCAACTCGCACCAGATCGCCCTTATTTATAAATAAGGGAGTCTGAATAACCGCTCCCGTCTCTAGAGTGGCTGGTTTCGATCCTCCCGAGACCGTATTCCCTCGCATTCCCGGCTCCGTCTCAGCTATCTTTAACTCCACAAATAAAGGAAGATTAATCCCGAGTAAAGTTTCCTGATACATAAGCACAGTAACAACCATGTTTTCTTTGAGGAACTGGGCACCCTTACCCAATTGCTCTTCCCTTATAGCCGACTGCTCGTAATCAGCTAAATCCATAAAATGAAAAAAGTCATTCTCTCGATAGAGATATTGCATTTCTTTTTCTTCAAGGATAACCCGGGCTATCTTCTCTCCCGCCCGGAAGGTCCTCTCGAGGAGACGACCGCTCTGGAGTCCTTTTAATTTTGTGCGCACGAAGGCTCCTCCCTTCCCCGGCTTGACATGCTGAAAATAGATAATCTCATAGAGCTTCCCCTCAAGCTCAATGGTCATCCCGTTCTTGAAATCCGCTGTAGAAATCATAACAAGTTACCCCTCACTTCGTTCGGGATAGGGTTCAAGGGTTCAAGGGAAATTATCAATCTGTGTAATCTATTTTTTTAATCTGTGTAATCAGCAGAGGATTGAAAATTCTCTGCTTTAAAATTATCGTAACTACTCAGAAGTTAGAACAGAGGATAAAACGAATTGATGAGCCTTTTGCCAAATAATCAAATCTTGAAAATACCTGCCTGGCTCCCTTTTCATTCTGACTTCTGAATTCTGACTTCTGAGTTACGCTTATTCTACTAAAGCCAGAGGCTGGTGTCAAGAGCTATTTGAGTTCCGCATCTTTTCCATCCGTATTCTCACCTTTTCCAGAGATAAGTCTAATCCCAGGGCCTTCTCATACTGTCCAAGGGCATCTTTCCTCCTCCACACTATCCCCGGACATTCCATCAGGTATAATTCCAGAGCCTTCTCATACTGCCCAAGGGCATCTTTCCTCCTTCCTTTCAGCTCATATATCCCGCCCAATAATAGACGATATTTAGCTCTGGCAGGAAAAAGGTCTCGGGCTTTTTCAAACTGCCGAACCGCCTCTTCCATAAGTCTTTTATCCTCACCCCTGGCCTTATCCCAGAGAGCCAAACCCAGAGTGCTACGATAGCGAGGCCTAAAAGGGTCGCGCTCGATAGCCTTCCGGTATTGACTTATAGCTTCATTCAGCGATCCTTTTTTCCGATAAATACGCCCCAATCGGAAACGGTACCCTCCTCTTCTCGGATTCAGACGAATAGCCTTATTCAGATATTCAACAGCACCCTCCACCGCTCCCCGACGCAGATAAAGAGAGCTCTGCTGGAAATATCTTTCCGCCCTCAGGGGCCTTCCTATGGTAAGCATCAGGAAAACGGTTACCAAGACGATAGCTACGGCCATTATTATTCGAGCAAAGGGAGTTAATAATAACTTATAACTCTTAACCCGCTTGTGCCCGCCAGGGTACAGGTTAAAACTCTGCCCAGTGGCTATCACCATTCCCATAAATAACCAGACATAAGTGGCAATCCCCGGGACATAAAGACCAAAGTCAACCAGACTGTGAATGAGAAAAGCAATCACCCCTACATAACACCCGATGACCAAGCCCTTCTGTAATTGGTAATTAATGACTGGGGACTGGGGACTGGGGACTGGGGACTTATCTTTTATGGTTCTCCAACCCGCCCTCAGAAAGGCTCCCCAGAGCCAGAAGAAAGAGACTATTCCTAAAATACCGGTCTCGGTCCAAATCTGAAGATAATTATTATGGGCAAACCGGGTTTCCTCCGCACCGGGAAGTTTATACTGAGCATAAATGCTGCCGAAGGTTCCCAGCCCAGAACCGAAAAGAGGATAATCCCTAAGCATCCCCAACCCCGCCCTCCAATAATCAACCCGGACACTAAAGGAAGCTATGAGTCCCTGCAGTTCAACATAAGGAGCAATACCGGATAAAACTAAAATAAAAAATAGGCCGATAGCAATAAAGAATAACAGAAGCATCCAGCGACGATGTTTTTGCCCCACCAGAATAAAAGCCAGAAGGGGCAGAGAGAAGATAAATATTCCCCATCCCCCTTTGGAATGAGTGAAGTAGAGGCACAGTACTCCCACAGCCAGGGCCAGTCCAGGCAACACCTTTGGCCATCTCCCTCTAACTAAAATGAAGAGAGTAATAGCCAAAGGAAGTAGAATGACCAAATATCCTGCCAGCGCCGGAGGAAAAACGAAAGTAGAGAAAACCTGGTGCGTTGCCAGCCGAGCCAGGAAAGCAGGAGGAAGCTGGATATCAAGCATTTGCACTGCCTGTCGCGTCCGTTCCAATCCCCAATAATGCTGATAGATACCATAGAGACTAACCAAAACAACCACAATTAACATTACCGGGAGAAGTAGCGAATAAGCGGTTAGGTTTTTCTCTGAGGTTATTTTAGGACGGCGCAGAAAAAAAATACTCGCTATAATGACAGCCAGGACCGGGACAATTGCTGAAAACAAAGATATTCCCAGGCCTCTCAACCAGACTGTCCCGGCCAGAGCTACCATCAAGCTTAAGGCAGAAATCAGCGCTGTCCCCTGGCGGCGGGTCAGCTTTGTCCCCCAATGGTTGACTATGAGGAAATAGAACACTGGATAACTTAAGAATTGATAAAGCTGGCGGAAACTAATATCCTTGTTAACAGAGTTAAACAGAGAGAGAATTAAAGAAAGAGAGAAAAGGAAAATGGGGATATCAAGCGCCGTCCGCTGAAAGATAAGCTCGCCCCTGACAGTCATTTTTAGAAGCCAGACAGCCAGAAGGAAAAGAAGGAGAATCTGGGCATAGGTATTAGACCATTCCCAGGTAATTCCCGAAATAAGCGGTCGGAAAAAAACGATAACTAATAATCCCCACAAGATGATAAGAGAAGCAGCTTTCCCAGCCCGTTGATTGTTTTTATCCATTGCTTTTGCCTGCTTAATCCCCTTCATTCTATCCTCTGTTCCCTCTCCCCTGCTTGTGCCCTTTAGGTTAGTGGGAGAGGATTAAAGCCTGCCCCGCACTTGATGCGGGGGTGAGGGATGAAAACCCCGTAGGGGTAAGCTTGCAATCCTATAGGGCAAAACCACCCTTACAGGGCACAAGCCGGATGAGCAAGCTCACTCTTACTATAAAGACGAACTGTAGTTGCTTTATTCATCAAGCTAATTAAAAGATGTTTATACTATTATCTATACTTCCAGAAAAATCACTCTGACCCCTTTATTCTACTTCGTATCTTCTCTCCCCCTCCCCTCCCCTAATCCTTCTGTAAAGGCATGGGCGGGTATCGCCCCTATCAGTATCTATTTCATGCCTTTCCCATCTTTCATCAATTTCATATCTCAAAAATAAGGAACAAAGTGTTGCTGCATCCAGATCTTCATCAAATCTTCCTTCGGCAACAATTCTTCTCCCTTCTCTTTGCAACACCTCAAGATGTTCAAAAATTGCTCTCAAGATTCCTATATTGAAGCCGTCTTCTCGGAATAACAGATAATGGCCAAACTTTAAGTCTTCTGGCTCTAATATCTCATCTGTTAGTTTTATGTTCAATATGGCTCTTTCGCCATGGGGGAAATAACTCACCTCGGCAATATAGCCGACAACCTGGATTCTACGATTACCAAACCTGCTTGGGTCTTCGTTAATTTCACTTACTTCTCTAGGATCTCTGGGGTCTGCTATTGCACTTGCAGAAAAAAAGACAATCATTGCCAGTACGCTGAGCATAATTTTTTTCATTCCCCCCCCTCTTTTATACTTACCTTGTGAAAATACAAGGTAAGAGTTGTGGTGTCCCCTTAATTTCCCGACTCCACTTTTAATTATACTCTCCACAAGGTTATTTAGCAAGGGATGGGGTGGCTCCCCATTTGATCTTTTTTATGGGAAAATCCTGGGGACACAACACTGATTATTTTTATCTATATCTTTTGCCAAGGCAGCCCCCTCCATCCCCCATTAGCAAAGCCCTTCCTCAACAATAACAAACCCCTACACCAAACCATACTTCTTTTTAAGAACTATACATAAAACCAAACTTATCCCAGTCATTATTCCCGCAGAAGTAAACGCCGGGGTATAGCTCCCGGTAATATCAAATATCCATGCTCCCGCTAGCGGTGCAAAAGCGCTAAGGGCAAAGGCAGCAAATACCAATCCAATGTTAATTCCCATATGCCTGGTGCCAAAACATATAGAAACTATCGTTGGGAGCATGGTTATGGTAACTGCAAATCCCCAGCCAAGTAATGCCATAGCAATATATAGCGTTTCTAAAACATGAAAGGCAGGGAAGAAAATAAATATTATTGCCTGCACAATGTAAGTAACAATCATGACCCATACTGCTCCAAGCTTGTCAGCCAAAAATCCGGCCACCGGTCTGCCAAAACCATTAACGCCGGTAAAAATGGATAGCGCAATTGCCGCCTCTACAGGTGTTAGCTCAAGAATTAACTCTCCATAAGAAGAGATAAGCCCGATGCACATCAATCCTCCTGCATGCGCTAACATAAATATTGGCCATATAACCCAGAACACAGGGCTTCTAAGGACTTCTTTGGGCGTGACTTCCCGCCTTATTGTCGTTGCCTTGGTCCTCTTGCTAAGTTCCCACCCTAAGGGCTGCCACCCACGAGGAGGGTCTTTTATCAGCCAGGCGGCAAAAAGGCATACTACTGAAACCATAACTCCAAGAATAAAAAAAGTTCCTCCAATTCCATGAACAGGTATTAAATACTCTGCCTTGAATGGCGCGAGAATCACAGTAGCCAGTCCAAAACCCATCAAAGCAAATGAAATGGCGAGTCCCGGTTTATCCGGGAACCATTTTCTGGCAGGAGGAGCAATACAAGCATAAGTTAAACCACAGGCTACTCCGCCGATAACGCCATAGGTTATTAACAGCCACCAGGGATAGGGAAAGTGACCAACTAATGCAGCCAGCCCGTAGGCTATGAAAAACAGTAGGGCACCAAATAGGGAAACTTTTCTTGGCCCTATTCTGTCCTGAAGTCTGCCTGCAGGAACCATAGATAAAGCAAATATTACCATCAAGACAGAAAATGGTAAAACCGCCTCTGTTATCGTCCAGTTGAAGCTATCCATCATAGGAAGCACGAAAACACCCCAGGCAAAGCTAACTCCCCCCATTAAAGCAAGCAAAAAACCGGCAAAAGGAACGCTCCATCTTCCCATAATATGCATTTTATTCATTTGTCATATTTTTCTTAACCCCTCTTTATTATTATACCGCTGTTCATATCAGGAATAGCTGATTACGCTCAAGATATCCCTCACTTCGTTATTGTATAAATCAAGAAAAATCAAAAGAAGAGGTTCAGCCACAAGAAGCCGAGCGTTGAGATCAAAATCAGAGCAGATATGCTTATCGCCACACCGGCCTTTATCATAT
>CAZGXS010000015.1:0-2270 GCA_964529935.1 uncultured bacterium
GCTGGACACCATGTTGTCCAGAAGGTAAGCAACACCGGCTGCCCCTGAAAGGCGCTAAGCACAACATCCTGCCCGGTAAGAGCATTAGGAATAGTAAAATCGGGAGCCAGCTTCCCAGCCTGAGGGGCTATATCCGTCCCCAGGGGAGCAATGCGCAGAGGCAGAGGACAAAAGCGAGGGCCTCCCACAGCTACCAGGACCAAGATGAACGCCGCACCCAACAATATCAACAAGCTCTTCCGTTTCATCATCTTAAGTTCCTCCTTATTACGATTGCCAACCCTGCCTATAAAATGAGCCAGGCAAGGCGATCAAAGAAAACAAGTGCCCCTACCAGTATCAATAACAGCGCCCCGATAAGAGATACCAGCGGAATGTAGCGCCTAAACCGCTTCAGGCGCGAGCTAATCGGACCAATGGCCAGGCTCATCATCACAAACGGGAGTCCTAAGCCAGTAGAATAACTAACGAGCAAATATGCACCCTGCCAAACAGTTTCCGAATGGGCCGCAAGTGCGAGCACTCCCCCCAGGATTGGACCGATGCAAGGTGTCCACCCCAGCGAAAAAGCCGCCCCGATAAAAAAAGAGCGAGAATAGCCAATTTTCCTGCCAAAGACATGATGTACTCGTTTCTCATAGTTTAGCCAAGGAATTTTCAAGCTGGCCAGAAGAAAAAGACCAAAGAAGACGAGCAACCCACCCGCTATCTTATGAAGCATCTCCAGATGAGCTCCGATAGCGAATCCGGTGAGTCCAGCAACCGCACCCAGAGAGGTAAATACAGCAGCAAGCCCCGCTACGAAAAGCAGGGTATGAAAGAAAGGGGGGCCAAAACTGATCCCTTTCTTATCGTCAAGCGCCGAGGCGCCGGCTAGATTGGCAAGATACACCGGCACTAACGGCAGCACGCAGGGAGAGAGAAATGTTAGAATTCCCGCTCCAAAGGCGATAAAAACTGAGATTTCAGACATTGTTCAGCCGCGCATCCTTTTTCGTAGTTTCGATAGAGAAGGAGAAATCCAATCATTTCTGACCAAAGCTCTCCTTCTCCAGCGTTCAGAATAGCTCCCCGGGCAAGACTCGAACTTGCGACAAGGTGGTTAACAGCCACCTGCTCTACCGACTGAGCTACCGGGGAATAATTTTAGTTTAACATCTAGGAATTCCAAAGTTACCACGGAAACACTGAAAACTTGAAAGAAGCACGAAATACAGGATTCTGTCGACCTGTCAGACTGATAGTTCTCTGTGGTAAGAGCTTTAAGTTGCAAAGCCTAATTTAGAAATATATTCTTCTCCTGCTTAAATCTCTCTTCTTCCCTCCAGGGCTTTGGCCAGAGTCACCTCGTCAACATGTTCCAGGCTGCTCCCCACGGGAATTCCCCGAGCGATACGGGTAATTTTTGCCCCCAGGGGCCCAAGCTGCTGAGCTAAATAGATAGCGGTGGCTTCCCCTTCGGTATTGGGGTTAGTGGCCAAGATTATTTCTTTTACTTCCCCTGCTTTTACTCTGTGTAAGAGTTTTTTTATGTGCAGGTCGTCGGGTCCAATTCCGTCCAGGGGCGAAAGGGCGCCAAAGAGAACATGGTAAAGCCCCCGATACTCGCTGGTCTTCTCTATAGCCACAATATCGCTGGGTTCCCCCACCACACAGATTACCGAGCTATCCCTCCGGGAGTTGGAGCAGATGGGACATCTTTTCTCCTCGCTTAAACTCCCACAGGTAGCGCAATGGATTACCTTTTCCTTGAGATCACTGATAGCCTGAGCCAGAGTTTTTATCTCTCCCCCAGGGCTTTTGAGGAGAAAAAAAATCATCCGCTCGGCTGTCCTTGACCCCAGGCCAGGAAGCCTGGTCAGACTGGCAATCGCTCTTTCCACGGCAGGAGGGTAATTATACATGATTATCTCTACATCCCTCCGCCGAGCATTTGAGAGAGGCCGGGCATATTTAGCCCCCCGGCAATCTTAGCCATCTCCGCGCTCATCATCTCTTTAGCCTGACGCAGTCCCTCGTTCACTGCGGCCACGATGAGGTCTTCAAGCATCTCTGCATCTTGAGAGTTTACCACTTCCGGATCTATCTTCAGGGAAAGGACCTGCCCCTCGCCGTTAACTTTAACAGTGACCATACCTCCTCCGGCGCTGGCCTCTACCGTTCTTGTCTTTAGTTCCTCCTGAATCTTGGCCATCTTTTCCTGGACCTGTTTGGCCTGCGATAATAAGTTGCCTATATTGCCCAAACCTTTCATTACTATTAACCCTCCT
>CAZGXS010000015.1:2370-3963 GCA_964529935.1 uncultured bacterium
CACTATCCTGGCGCCAAAGGTGTCTAAAGCAATTTTAATGATGGGTTCTTTATCGAGTATCCCGGTTAATTCATCCTCCCCGCCTTGCGCCTCTGCCTGAGCAGCTTTCCTTCCCCCGGGAGCGGGAGACCGTTCGATGACCGGGTGAATCATCAAGTCATGCTGGAAGACATTGCGCAGTACTTTCTCAATAACCCGGCGGGTTTCATTCCTTTCCACGCTTTCCTTGTGAAAGTTAAATTCAGTCGGGAAGGTAATGGTGAGCACCTTCTCGCCTACCTTGGTAGGCTCCCCTTCTCTTAAGTAAGCTTCCGCAGTAATCTTCTTTTCTTTGACATGTTCCAAAACCCGGGGCCATTCCTCTTTGACCTTAGAGAGGGATAAAGCCTTCTCCTCGTCCTTCTTAGCCGGGGAGTTCTCAGGAACAATCTCAGCGATAGGGACGGGTTTCCGTTGAGGAGGTTTCTCCTCCTCGCCGACGACTTCAGGGATAACCGGAACCGTTTTCACCTTGGTCAATTTTATGACTGCTAATTCCAGGGGGATGCGACCGGATTCTGTCCATTTAAGAGCTTCCGCCGTCCGGGAGAGAATATTGATGGCCTCCTCTATCTCCTGCATATTGAAGTAACCCGACTGTCTCTCCAGCCTTTCCAGGCTCTCCCTGGGCAGATCGACCAGCTCTCTGGCTTCCCCGCCCACTTTAAACATCATTATGTTCCGAAAGTGTTCAATAAGGTTGGCGGAAAAGAGGCGCAGGTCCTTCCCTTGACTGACAACTGCGTCTATTAGCCT
Source organism: uncultured bacterium (assembly GCA_964529935.1). Classification (GTDB taxonomy): domain Bacteria; phylum NPL-UPA2; class NPL-UPA2; order NPL-UPA2; family JAADIA01; genus CAZGXS01. The sequence continues at coordinate 3,166 of CAZGXS010000015.1, forward strand.
TATACCGCTTAAAGTGTCTTTTTTAATTACGGCTTCGACGAGAGCGAAGAAGATTTCCTCGTCTACCATCCCCAAGACGGCGTTCACATCTTCCACCCGAATTTTACCCTCGGAGAAGGAAATCGACTGGTCGAGGAGGGAAAGGGCGTCCCGCATACTTCCTTCTACTCCCCGAGCAATAGCGAAGAAGGCTTTCTCTTCCACTTTCAGCTTCTCTTCTCCGGCAATCAGTTTCAATTGTTTTATTAAGTCTGCAACCGCTATCCTCTTAAAGTCGAACCGCTGACAGCGAGAAAGAATGGTAGGTAACACCTGATGAGAAGCGGTAGTAGCAAAGATAAATTTCACATGTTCCGGCGGTTCCTCCAGAGTCTTGAGCAAGGCATTGAAAGCCTCCGGGGTGAGCATGTGTACCTCATCAATGATATAGACTTTGAAGCGGTCCCGGCTGGGAGCAAACTTAATATTCTCCCTCAGGCTTCTTATCTCATCGATACCCCGGTTGGAAGCACCGTCTATCTCCAAGACATCCAGACTGGAACTCCGGGCAATCTCCTCACAGGAGGAACAGCGATTGCAAGGTTTAGCCGTGGGGCCTTCCTCACAGTTTAAGGCTTTAGCCAAGAGCCGGGCAGTGGTAGTCTTCCCAATTCCCCGGGGACCGGCAAAGAGGTAGGCATGGGCGATCCGTTTCTGGCGGATGGCATTGGTCAAGGTGCGGGTAACATGTTCCTGACCGACCACCTCTTCAAAGAGCCGCGGCCGCCATTTCCTGGCCAAGACAAGGTAGCTCATAAG
>CAZGXS010000015.1:4063-12506 GCA_964529935.1 uncultured bacterium
TAAAAAACAGTACTTACCAATCCTTTAGCTTTTCCTTTGTGCCTCTGTGCCTTTGTCACTTTGTGCCTTGCTTTTCTGTGTGCCTTTGCCACTTTGTGCCTTATCTCTTAAAAATTGGTCGCGCACCCACTTTCGATCTTCTTCCCCGGGCGTTACCTGGACAGCCAGCTCCGACCAGAGTCACCCGGGACAGACAAGAATTTTACTTGCCGCTGCTCCCTTCCGGGCCTGACGGAGTTGGTAAACCTCGACTACCCGGGGCCCGATCTTCATCGCTGCTTATCCAGGGCAAACCCCGAAGAATAAAAGACCTCAAGTGGGAATTCGACCCCGCTATAGCGGATTGCGGGCGGCCCGTCCGCCTGAGGCAGACAGGAGAAGGCACCGCTACCTCCCCATCTAGCACGACCAATGTTTCCAGTTATAAAACCACAGATTAAACCGCTGATTAAGCTGATTAACACGGATTATTTTTGGAATTTTAATCAGTATAATCTGCCAAATCCGCGGTTTATGGTCTTTTTAATCTTTTCTTCGTGTCTTCGTGGTAAGTAGTTTTCATCTGTGGTTAAAAGCGGAGAGGCTGGGATTTGAACCCAGGGTAGCTTGCGCTACACAGCTTTTCCAAAGCTGCGCCTTAAGCCGCTCGGCCACCTCTCCCGGAAGTTCTTGTTCCGCTCCCGCTCATACTATCAAAATTAAAAAGGGATGTCAATTTTAATTTTTATGAGGTTAAATGTGGGAATTGTAATATAAGGAATATATACAGGTTCGGGCAGGATGAGTGGGCTGCATAATATTCTCTTTGCGTTTTTGGCCGGAGCAAGAGAAGTATGGTTCTTATGCTGAAGCTTCAAATCGGGGCAGAGGAACCTTTATTTCCATCAAGTCCCTGGCTATAATAGTCGAGGGAAAAATCCCCCTCGCTTCCTCCAGGAGCAGCTTATCATCAGGATAGCGAGAGCTAATATGGGTCAGGATCAGCTTATCCACCCCAATTTCTTTAGCCATTCGGGCAACCTGAGTCACCGTGGAATGTCCTCTCTCCCCGGCTTCTCTCTCCTCGCTTTCGCTAAACATCCCATCGTGAATGAGAACATCGGCCTCCCGGCTTAATTCAGCTATCTTCCGGCAAGGGCGAGTATCGGTCGCATAGATGATTTTCCTGCCCTTTCTAACTTTTCCCAAAACATCCCCAGGATGAACTATTTTCCCGCTCTCTAACTTGACATCCTCACCTCTCTGGAGCTTTCCGAACAGAGGACCTTTTTTAACTCCCAGGGACTTAGCTTTCTCCACCAGGAATTTTCCCGGCCGCTCCTTTTCTATTAAAGCATAACCCAGGGTGAGGCGATTGTGATCAAGGGTCACGGCTTCGAACCAGTATTCCTTGTTCTCTGTGATGCGTCCCTCATTTATTTCCCGGAGAACAATCTCGTATTCACAGTGAAAGTTAAGATGCTTCTTGTTGTCCAGCACATAGTCCTTTATCCCCATCGGTCCATAGATGAAAATAGGTCGCTGGCGGGGTGTCTGCCCCAAAGACATCAGCAAGCCCGGCAATCCCACTACATGATCTCCGTGAAGATGAGAGATGAATATTGCCTCCACCTTAAATGTGGACAACTTAGCTTTCATCATCTGCATCTGCGTTCCCTCACCGCAGTCAAAGAGAAAAATATCCCCCTCTCTCTGCACGGCTACTGCGGGCAAGTTTCTCCTCAAGGTGGGAACAGCCCCAGCAGTCCCCAGAGTAATTATTCTCATCTTAACCTTCCGACCATATGGTATCACACCTGTCGCTTTACAACAAAAAGAGCGCCCCTTTTTATCATAACTCACTATTAGGCGCCCTTACTTTTTTGCCATCCGAGGCAGTTTCCCGGATAATCTGCCTTTTTCTCGGAGGCATTTCCTGATTTTATCCGGGGGGAGATACTCGGTTTGCAACTTAGGTATCTATAAAATGTTTCTACATCTTTACAGCACCTCTAGTCAGACCTTCTACTATGTGTTTTTGCAAGAATAGAAATAATATTGTAACCGGTATAGCTACTAAAATAGCACCGGCTGCAAATACAGTAAAGTGCGTTGCTTGTTGTCCTACTGCCATATCAAACAAGCCTAGCGCTAAAGTATGTTTATCTGGCGTTCTTAGTATTAGCCGCGGAAAGATAAAGTCCATCCATGGCGCCACAAAATTTGTGAGTGCTATAAATGTGATGATTGGTTTTGCCAGAGGTAATATTATTTTTCTAAAAATAGTAAAACTGGAGGCACCGTCAATTTTAGCAGCCTCATCTAAGCTTACCGGTATTCCATCAAAATATCCTTTGGCCAACCAGGTATTAAAGGGAATTTGACCACCTGCATACACTAAAATCAACCCGAGATGGGTATTTAACAATCCTACCTGTAATAACAACACAAAAATAGCTGTCATAGCCATAAATCCTGGAAACATCTGCAATACTAACATGGCCATCAAAGTTGTTTTTCTCCCCGTGAATCTAAACCTGGAGAAAGCATACGCAGTAATCGTAGTTAAAATGACGGATAAAATCATATTTGCAGTGGCAATTCTTAGGGTATTTTTATACCAAAGCAAATAATCTGTTTCCAGAAATAGTCTCCTAAAATGAACAAGTGTAGGATTGCGCGGAAACATCGTTGAACCGAACAAACTTGCTCCTGGGTTAAGAGAGGATCCGACTAGCCACAGTAGCGGAACAATTACTATTATGGCGATTATTATCAGCAAAGCGTAAGTGAATAATTTTTGTGTAATGTTAATATATTTGATCGTCCTTTGGCTTGCTAATTCTCCACTTAGATTGTTTTTATCGCTAATTATTTCTGTCATTGCGCTAAATCCTCCTCTTGGAAAGATTTTGTTTTGCTAAAAGTAAAAGCCGATATACTGGCTATTATTATAAATAATACAATCGATATAACTGATGCCATATGAAATTGACCTTGTTCTAATGTCAAACTAAATATCCATGATATTAATATATCAGTATGTCCGGCAAATCTATAGGCTGGATTTGCAGGTCCTCCTCCTGTAAATACATATATCAGCATAAAGTTGTTAAAATTAAAGCTGAAGCTAAGTATTAAAAGCGGCAGAGTTGCCTGTACTACTATGGGCAAAGTAATTTTCCAAAATTTTTGGCTGCCAGATGCGCCGTCAATGGATGCAGCTTCATATAATTCTTCCGATACGCCCGTTAAGACCCCGGACATTAATATCATAAAAAAGGGTGCCCCTAACCATAAGTTTACTGCCAATAGTACTACTCTCGCCAATGCTGGATCCGTCAACCAAGGAACTCTTTCCGGGAATCCCAGAGATAGCAGCAAACAATTAATAGGTCCTAACCCTGTAAACAATAATCTCATGATCAAGAGCGAAAGAAATCCAGGCACAGCAAATGGCAAAGCATAAATAGCTCTCCAAAACCTCTTAAACTTAATTCCTTTTGTATTTATTAATACAGCAAGAAATAATCCCCCGGCATAAGTTGTTGCCGAAGCTAAAGTTGCCCAAATAACGGTCCAGGCACCTACTCCCAGAAATGTAGCCCCCCAAACTTCTAAATCAAACAAGCTGACAAAATTATCAAATCCTACCCAATCCACTAAACTTTTAGGCGGTAATCGGAAAGGGCTGGAATAATTTGTAAAAGCTATGGCAATAGAGAAAATAAGTGGAAGCACTGTAAAAAACAAGAGAAATAAAAAAGCCGGGGTCAGTACTACAAGAGGAAAGTATTTACTCCAGACACTTTTAATAGATTGGGCAAATGTTTCAGGCCGCCCTCCTCTCTCTATCAAGATTGCGGCGTTATACGCATCGGCAACATTTATAACATAAATAACAAGTATTAAGAAAAGCACTAAGGCTATAATTATCCCTTCGATCAGTAAAAATAACGAGTGATCTCCAGGTATGACAACCCAGCCAACAATACGCTTTGGAGTTTCTCCCAGAGTGATAAGACCCCACAGTGCCTGGCTAAAGATGGGAATATTCATCAGCGCAACTAGATGAATTATAGAGAAGAGCAGTCCCTTCCCCCTCTCTTTATTATACTGCTGCCCCAGTCCCATAAACAAAACCGATAACAAGGCTACCTTAGTTGCTTTTTTCACAACTTAATACTCCTTTCTGCCGATTGATATCGCCAAATAGGCAAGGAAGGCAGACAATAAAATTGCCTATCCCCCCCCCCACAATCCAACCTTTCCCTTAAAACAGCCAAGAACCCTCACACAGGCTATTATCGCGCTGCAATGGCAATAGCATCTTCAATAGCTTCTACCGCGCCATCTAAAGCTTCTTGCGGGTCAATTCCATCGTTCCAGATAATTTGCAGGGCTGTGCCATAAGGCACCCAGACAAAATCCATCTGTGGTATAGATGGCATGGGAACAGCGTATGCTAACTGAACTAACATCGGGGCTACAAATTCATCGTCCCTTATTATGGGTTTATCCATGAGGGCTATCACCGGAGGTATTTGTCTGGTCATTTCAAATCTCCTTAATAGCATTTCATCAGAGGTGGCAAAATTAGCAAACATCTGGGCGGCAATTGGATAATTAGTGAATGAGCTGACCATAAGTGTTCTAATCCCAGAAAAACTGACCGGTCTTTCATTATTAGGCAATAACGGCAGTGGCGCTATCCCGAAATTAAGCCCCACCGCTTGATACGCAGCGATAGCCCAAGGTCCGTTAATAATCATAGCCGCCAATCCCTCTGCAAATAAGCCATCCATAACTCCGTAATCTGTATCTGCGCTATGAAGTGGTAAGATATCTTTAAGTGATACAAAAAACTTAGCACCTTCAATGGCCCCGGGAGAATTTAGGCCAATCTCGTGCTTATTGGTTCCCCCGTCACCAAAAACATACCCCCCAAATCCGGCAATAAAGCCATGTGAAAAAAATGCATTTCCCACATCCCACATAAAACCAAATCTTCTTTGTGCAGGATCATTAAATTCTTTCGCAAATTCAATTAGCTCTGCGAAGGTGCTTGGTGGCTCCGGAATTATATCTCTGTTGTAAAACAAGGCATAGGTCTCAATAGCTAGCGGAAATCCGTATAAGACTCCTTCAAATGTTACTCCATCAACAGCTCCTGGCATGAAGTCCCTTCTTATTCTCTCCTCTGCAATCAAGTTGGGAAATACCAGGCCCATGGCCACAGTCAATCCTATTTGGTCATGTGGTAGAGCAAAAACATCTGCGCCAAAGCCAGCCGGTCCATCTAACGATAATTGTGTTCTTGCCTCTGTATGCGGTACGGGAGTGTGCTTTACCCTAACCCCATATTTTTCATAAAATCTTTGGCCAACATATTCTATGAATTCGGCTTCCACTTCTGGTGATTCCCAAACAAGAAGTGTGGCGCCTTCTTCAGGCACTAACTCTACCGCAAGGGCAACCTCTGGTGCAACCTCTACAGGCTCGTCAACAACACGTTGACAGGCTGAAAAAGATAAAACTAACATTAAAATTAGTACAACACTTAAAAGCTTTTTCATGTTCATCCCCTCCCTATTTTTTTAGATTGATAGGCAATCGTTTACCCATATTACTAAATAGCAGGGCCAGTAAAAAAACTCCTATGAACTATTTCAGAAAGCGCGCCGCTTCCTCCCTTCCCCTGTGCCCTCTTGTACTGCCCTGGCTAATTCTTGAATATGAATGTGCCCGGGGACAGTTTCCGTTCAGAAATTCACTATCGCAATGAATGACTTCTCAGATTTCTTGCCAGTCGGAATTTTTCAGCTAATTTGACCTCAAGTAGGTTGCATAACTACTTCTAAAGCTTCTGGAAACAGCAGAGAACAGCTTACTTTCCAGATAGCATAACATAATGTATGAGTTATTGCAAGGTCTTGTTCCCACTGCCTCCCTCAAGTCTCTCAAAAACATAAGGACAGTTCTCTTGGATTTCTTAAACCCAGGAAAGTAGGCTTCGGGCCTTCTCTGCTCCCCGGATAGCTTCTGAGATAGAATCCGCCAAGACACTGATGTGTCCCATTTTCCTCCCCGGCCGAGCTTCCTCTTTTCCGTAAAGATGGAGGTTGGCTCCGGGAAAGGCCAAAACCTCATCTATCCCGCAAAGCTGAGCCTTGTTATTGCTTGTCTCTTCTCCTAAAATATTAACCATTGCCACTGGTGACAATAGTTTGGTTGAGCCTAAAGGCAGGCCGCAAATAGCTCTCAAATGCTGTTCAAACTGGGAAATATAACAAGCTTCAATGGTATAGTGTCCGGAGTTATGCACACGCGGGGCAATCTCATTTACTAAAATAGTCTCATCTTCCAGCAAGAACATCTCCACTCCGATAGCCCCTACTACCTCTAATCCTCGGGCAACTTTTTTGGCTATTTCAGCGGCTCTATCTTTAACTTCTACAGATACTCTGGCTGGAACAATGGAGAGATAAAGTATATTATGGCGATGGATATTTTCGGAGACCGGAAAGGTAGTTATCTGGCCGTTTCTGCCTCGGGTACAGATAACAGATATTTCTTTTATAAAGGGAGCGAATTTCTCGTAAATTAACTCTTGGGCAAAGAAACTCTCTTCTATGTTCCTAATGTCTTCTTCTGTTTTTAAAACAACCTGACCTTTTCCATCATAACCGCCTCTGGTCGTTTTAAGAACCGCCGGAAGACCTAAATCCTGGGAAACTTGCTTAAGCTCAGAGAAATTAACAATCCTCTGAAAACTAACCGTCTTTATACCTAGCTCTCTTAAAAACTTCTTCTCTACTATCCTGTTTTGGGTTATTTCTAAAACCTGGGAAGAAGGGAAAATGGGAACTCCTTCCTCCTCTAAGTAAGCAACGGTAGCGGCAGGAATATTCTCAAACTCATAGGTCAAAACATCGGCTTTCTTAGCCAAATCTAAGGCCGCAGTCTGGTCATTAAACTCAGCCACAATCTGATCATCGCTTACCTGAGCCCCGGGACAATTTGGGGTCGGATCTAAGGTTATTACCTTATACCCCATCTTCTTTGCTTCCTGGGCCAGCATTTTCCCTAACTGTCCCCCTCCCAGAATACCAATAGTGGAAGGTGGGTAGATCTTTTTATCATAACTACTCAGGTTATCAGGTTCACGGTTCACGGTTGCTCACTTTATATCATCATGGTTTATCTTCATCGTTCTTTTTCAACCGCTCTGCTTTAGCTTCTACTTCTTTAGCTAACCTGGCTTTATATCTTCTAACTTTTTCTCTTATTTCCGGATATTTTATCCCCAATATTTGAGCCGCTAAAATGCCGGCATTTCTGGCGCCGTCTTTACCGATAGCCATGGTGGCTACCGGGACACCTTTAGGCATTTGTACTATAGATAAAAGCGAATCTATCCCTTTAAGCACCCGGGACTCAATAGGAACCCCGATAACCGGAAGAGGAGTATTGGCGGCCGTCATCCCGGGAAGATGAGCCGCTCCCCCGGCCCCGGCAATGATTACCTCTAACCCCTTTTGGGAAGCTTCGGCAGCATACTGAAACATTCTTTGAGGCGTGCGATGAGCCGAGACAATATTCGTCTCATAAGATATATTAAATCCCTTAAGAACTCCAGCCGCTTCTTCCATCGTTTCCAAATCGGAATCACTCCCCATAATTATTCCGACTAATATTTTTCCAGACATTTTCAGACTCCTGGTATAATATTCATTATACCTGTAATCTATTTTTTTAATCTGTGTAATCAGGTAGAGGATTGAAAATCCTATACCTGAACAAGATCTAGCGCTTCTTTAGGGCAAACCTCCAGACAGAGCCCGCAGCTCTTACACCCTTCAGGGTCAATGATAACAATTTTCTTTTCTAAATTAAAGCTGATTACGTTAGGTTCCGGGCAAACATAAATACACAGCTTACACCCTATACACTTTTCATCATTCACCTGAGCAGGCATCAAATTCCTCCTTTTCCTCAACGAGTATTTAATCTATGTAATCAGACGTCCTAAGCTTTAGAGGACGTCTTAACTAAGGCATAAGCTACCCGAATCGCCTCCATATTTTTTTCTACGAGCTGGGCCGCCTTAGCATATTTTCTTTTCAGTACATCATCCAGAACGGCGGTTGTGGCTGAAGCAATAAATTTCTTTTTCCCACTAAATCTTTCGGCAATCGCTTCCTCCATGCTCTTCAGAGTAACCACGTCAGTAACTCCCAGGAGCGCCCCCAGCATCACCATATTGGCGGCCAGAGTAGTACCCGCGACCTCTTTGGCAATCTTTGAAGCAGGCACGGGGATAACTTTTGTCTTTAAGCGCTGCAGTTGTTGAAGGTCAGTTTCTGAGAGCACTTCCTTTGAACCGTTAATAAGGAGCAATCCTCCCGGCTGAAGCCCTTCATAAAATGGCATTGTATAACACTTTCCCTTGTTGATTACCGCT
>CAZGXS010000016.1:0-12367 GCA_964529935.1 uncultured bacterium
ATATAATGCATTAGTCAAGAAAGCCCAATAAATTGGGCAACTACCCTGTGCCCGCCTGTGCCCGTTAGGGTGCTTGTGCCCGTAGGGTATTAGGGTGAAAAACGAACTGTAGTTGCTTGATTTACTTGTGCCCGAAGGGGTATCAAGCTAATTAATAGATGTTTATACTTTACTATATTTCAATGATCAAACAGGGAGGAGTAGGATGAAGATAACGGATTTTTTGAGGGAGAAGGCGGTTAGCGCTCACCTTAAGTCGAAGGAAAAGAGGGAGGTTATTGAGGAGCTAACTGACCTCTTGGTGAAAGCCGGGGAGATAGAGAATAAGGAGGAAATGATAGATGCTCTCCTGGATAGGGAGAAGCTTGGCTCTACCGGCATTGGGGAAGGAGTGGCTATCCCCCATGCCAAATCGGATGTGGTCAGGGAAGCAGTGGCCGCTTTCGGTCGCTCTCCTCAGGGAATAAAGTTCGATTCCCTGGATGGGGAACCAGCCTATCTTTTCTTTTTGTTGGTGGCTCCCACCGATTCCACCGGTCCTCATTTGAAAGCTTTAGCCAGACTCTCCCGTATCTTGAAGAATAAACCTTTTCGTGAGGCTCTAAAGAAAGCAGAGACCGAAGAGGAAATTCTCAAGCTGATAAGGGAGGAAGATAGCAGGAGACGCTAACTTATAGAAAAATATAAACCACTCTTATCGGGCTTAAGAAATGAGCCTGATTACAGGGGATTTTCCTTGAACCTTTGAACCCTTAGCTCCGAAGGAGTGTATCTTAAGATGAATGATAAGTTTGAAGCCTGGGTGGAAATTGAGAACGAATTAGGGTTGCATGCGCGGCCTGCGGCTCTTTTTGTCCAACAGGCAAGTGAGTTCCAGTGTCGTATCCTGGTGGAGAAGGATGGCCAGCAAGTGGATGGGAAGAGCATCATGGGAATGATGATGTTGGAGGCTGGGAAGGGCAGCCGTATCAGGATAGCGGCTGAGGGAAGCCAAGCCCAGGAGGCGATAATAGCTTTAGAGGAACTGGCCAAGAGTAAGTTTGGGGAGAAACAATAGATGTTAAAAGGCATTGGAGTTTCCCCGGGAGTAACTATCGGCAGAGCCTTTCTGTTGGGCGGGGAGAGATTATCCACTCCCAAGAGAGAGATCTCTCCCGGGAAGGTTGCCGAGGAACTGGCTCGCTTTGAAAGAGCTCTGGCTCAGACCACCGAGGAGATAATTAAGATAAGGAAGAAGGTGGCTCAGGAAATAAGTGAGGAACACGCTCGTATCCTTGATGCTCACCTCTTGATATTAGAAGATGTCCTTTTTATTGAAGAGACTATGCGGCGGGTGGAGAAAGAAAAGTTAAATGTGGAATATGTATTCTCCGATGTCCTGGAGCAGTTAGCCCGGAGGTTTGAGGTTATGGATGACGAATACCTGAGGGAGAGAGCCAGCGATGTCCGGGATATAGGGAGGAGGATACTGCGTAATCTCTTGGGCCGTAAGAGGGAAACCCTGTCTAATTTAGAGGAAGAGGTCATCGTGGTTGCCTATGACCTGTCTCCTTCTGACACGGCCTCGATGCATAAAGAGAAAGTAATTGGATTTATCACCGATGTGGGTGGAAAGACCTCCCATACGGCTATCATGGCCCGGGCCCTGGAGATTCCTGCCGTTATCGGCTTAAAGGATATAACCGCCCGGGTTGATCAAAGCGATCAGTTGATCGTTGATGGAACTAACGGAATAGTTATCATTAATCCCGATGAGGAGACCCTTAATCGTTACCGGCAGGAAGAGGTCGAGATAAAAGTCTTTGAGAAGAAGTTGGAGGAACTTAAGGATTTACCAGCGGAGACTCTGGATGGCCACCGAGTGGAATTGGTCGCCAATTTAGAGATCCCGGAAGAGATGCCTTCCCTTTTAGCTCACGGAGCGGCCGGGATTGGACTCTATAGAACAGAATTCTTCTACCTTAATCGAGCCGATCTTCCCACGGAAGAAGAACATTATCAGGCTTATAAATCGGTAGCTGAGCAGATGTCTTCTCATTCGGTCATCATTCGCACCCTGGATTTAGGGGGGGACAAGTTTACTTCTCAACTGGAGATTCCCCGGGAAATGAATCCCTTTATGGGCTGGCGGGCCATTCGCTTTTGCTTGGAGCGGCCGGATGTCTTTAAAGTGCAGTTAAGAGCTATACTGCGGGCCAGTGCGCATGGAAACCTGAAGATAATGTATCCCATGATCTCGGGGATAGAGGAGTTAAGGAGAGCCAATCAAGTGCTGGAGGAAGTGAGAGAAAAGCTCCGGGGGGAAGGAGTTCCTTTCGATGAGGATTTGGAAGTGGGAGTGATGATTGAAACCCCCTCTGCCGCCATGACGGCCGATATTTTAGCCAGGGAAGTCAGTTTCTTCAGCATCGGCACCAACGATCTTATCCAGTATTCTCTGGCTGTGGACCGCATAAACGAGAAGATAGCTTACCTTTATGAACCTACCCATCCCGCAGTATTGCGTCTTATAAAGAGTGTCGTTGAGTCCGGCCACCAACAGGGAATTTGGGTAGGAATATGTGGGGAAATGGCGGCTGAACCGGCTCTGGCTCTTATTCTTCTGGGAATGGGCCTGGATGAGTTTAGCATGGGCGCCGCAGCTTTGCCGGAGATTAAGAGGATAATTAGATCGGTTACTTTTAAGGAAGCCAGGAAATTGGTCAAACAGATTCTTACCCTCTCTACTGCTCAGGAGGTTGAGGAATGCGCCCGAAAGGCGCTATTAAAGATGGCCCCCGATCTAGTCAGGCGACCGGGAAGCAAGTGAGCTAAGGAAAATGCTTAAGGATTCCAGGATTCCAGGGGTCAAGTGAAAAGATTAAGGATTTAAATCGAAACCTTTACCAAACAAAGTGAGGTATGTCTTATGAAAGCTCTTGATAGTATCGAGGAAATCGCCAAGTTCGATAAGTCGGATATGCTTTCTATCATCCGAAGCTTCCCTCAACAATGGAAGGAAGCCGCGGCTCTGGGGCAAGAGTTTCATCATCCTCCTGACTATAGAAAATTGGATAAGATAGTGGTCACGGGACTGGGAGGATCGGCCATGGGAGGGGACATCCTCTGTTCTTATTTAAACGAGGAAGTAAAAATCCCTATCTTTGTCAATCGCCGTTATACCCTTCCTCATTTCGTTGATGAGAATACCCTCCTTCTCGTGGTTAGTTATTCGGGAAATACGGAGGAGACTATCAGTGCTTACCACCAGGGGGTTGACCTTTCCGCCAAAATGGTCGCTGTTACCAGCGGGGGAAAATTAAGGGAGCTGGGTGAAGCGAAGGGCATCCCCTTGATAATCGTTCCCCCGGGAATGCCTCCTCGCACCGCTCTCGGCCATCTTTTTCTGCCTCTATTAATTATCTTAGAGAAATTAGGATTAGTGAAGGCAAAAGGAAAAGATATCGAGGAAACCGGCTTCCTCTTAGAGGAGCTAAGCCAGCGGTGGGATCCTTCCTCATCTGACCGGAATTTACCCAAGAATTTAGCCCGGAAATTGTTGGGCAAACTTCCTCTCATCTATGGCTCTGAGCCTCTGAAGGCAGTTTGCCTGCGCTGGAAGACCCAGATCAATGAGAACAGCAAGAGCTTGGCTTACCCGGTCGTTTTTCCGGAACTGAACCATAACGAAATCATCGGCTGGGAGGGAATGGAAGAGTTAAGAGAGAGATTAGAGATTGTGATCCTCAGAGATAAGGGAGATCAGGAGAGAATTGAAAAGAGAATAGAGATTACCAAATCTGTCCTGGGCGAGCGAGCGGGGGGAATTGAAGAGGCCTGGTCGGAAGGAAAATCGCTCCTGGCCCGGCTTTTTTCCCTCATTTACTTAGGAGATTGGGTTAGCTTTTATTTAGCTATCCTCTCCAACATAGATCCTACTCCCGTAAAATCCATTGATTTGCTGAAAAAGAGGTTAGCAGAATATTGAAGGCCCTTATCTTGGCCGCGGGATATGGAACTCGGCTTTATCCCCTAACCAGAGATAAACCGAAACCCCTTCTCCCGGTAGGCGATCGGCCGATGATAGAACATATTCTCGAGAAGATAGAAAAGATTGAGGAAATAGATAAAATCTATGTAGTAACCAATGAGAAGTTCGCCGGCCACTTTCACCATTGGAAAGATACCTATCCGGGCAGAAGGGAAATAAAAATCATTAATGATGCCACCACCTCCGACGATAACAAACGAGGTGCCATCGGAGATATGCAACTGGTTATTGAACGAGAAAGGGTGGATGATGACCTCTTAGTCATCGCGGGAGATAATCTTTTCGAGTTCAGCTTAAGGGACTTCGCAACCTTCTTCCGGGAAAAAGGAGCCTCAATAGCGGTCCATAACCTTCCGGATCTGGAAGCAGTGAAAAGATACAGTATAGTTAAGCTTGGTGAGGATAGAAGGATAATAAACTTCGAAGAAAAACCACCTCAGCCGGCTACTACCCTGGTAGCCATCTGTCTTTATCTCTTTCCAAAGGATCAATTGAACCTCATTTCCGAATATTTAGAGGAGGGAAATAATCCCGATGCCCCCGGATTCTATATTGCCTGGCTTCACCGGCGGGAACCAGTTTATGGTTTTGTCTTCAAAGGGAAATGGTTCGACATCGGGGATCTTAGATGCTACGAAGAGGCTAACAAAGGATTCAGATGAATAGGGTTCCAGGATTCGAGGATTCGAGGGTTCAAGTTTTAAAGATTTTCACTTGACCCCTTGAGTCCTGGACCCCTTGAACCCTATTAGTTTGTAACCAGTGAAGGAGCGGAAGATGAGCAGAAGTTATTTATTCACTTCAGAATCAGTGGCTGAGGGGCATCCGGATAAAATTGCTGACCAGATATCCGATGCTATTCTTGATGCCATTATGGAGAAAGATACCCGGGGAAGAGTAGCTTGTGAGGCCCTCGTTACTACCGGTCTGGCTTTTGTAGCCGGAGAGATTACCACTGATTGTTATGTGGATATTCCTTCCGTCGTCAGGGAGACCATCCGGCAGATAGGTTATGATAAGCCGGAAAACGGCTTTGATTACCAGACCTGTGGGGTGATGACGGCTATTCAGGAACAGTCTCCGGACATTGCTCTGGGAGTGGACACGGGAGGAGCCGGGGACCAGGGAATGATGTTCGGCTATGCCACGGCTGAGACCCCGGAACTGATGCCCTTGCCTATTATGCTGGCTCATAAGCTGGTGCGGAGATTAGCCCAGGTAAGAAAAGAGAGTATCCTTGATTATCTGCGTCCCGATGGCAAATCTCAGGTTACCGTGGAATACGATAAAGGAAAACCGGTAGCGGTAAGGACAGTGGTTGTCTCTGCCCATCACAATGCCGGGGTGAAGATGGAGAAGATTCGGGAAGATATAAAGCGAGAAGTTATCGACCCGGTGTTGCCGGCGGAGTTTATTGGTCACGATACTAAGTTCTTTATCAATCCTACGGGAAGGTTTGAGGTGGGAGGTCCTCAGGGAGATACCGGATTAACGGGAAGAAAATTAATCGCTGATACCTACGGAGGGGTGGGAAGTCACGGAGGCGGATCTTTTTCCGGCAAGGACCCCACCAAGGTGGACCGCTCCGCCTCTTATATGGCTCGCCATTTAGCTAAAAATATTGTGGCTGCAGGGTTAGCTGGCCAATGTGAGGTTCAGCTTGCCTACGCTATCGGGGTAGCGGAACCGGTTTCTCTATTGATAAACACTCTGGGGACAGGGAGAATCCCCGAGGAAAAAATAATAGAATTAGTCAGGAAAAATTTTGACCTTACCCCCGGGGGAATTATTGAATATCTTAACCTGCGCCGCCCTATCTATAAAAAGACCGCCGTTTACGGACATTTTGGACGTGAAGAGGAAGAATTTACCTGGGAGAAGACAAATAAGGCAGAATTGTTGAGGAAAGAAGCGGGAATATGAAGAAAGGCACAAAAAAATAAGGGTTCAAGGGGTCCAGGATTCCAGGAGTCAAGTGAAAATCTTAAAAAACAAACCCTCGAACCCTCGAACCCTCGAACCCTCGAACCCTCGAACCCTATAAGAAGAGTCACTACATGGATTACGATATTAAGGATGTGAAATTGGCCAAAGCGGGGAAACTTCGTATCGAGTGGGCGGCGGGACAGATGTCGGTGCTGAATTTAATCTCTAATATCCACTCCCAAAGGAAGGAGTTAGCTGAAAACATCCTCGGGGGGACGGAAGAGACCACTACGGGAGTGATTAGGTTGAGAAGCCTAGAGAAGAAGGGAGCAGAAAAGATGATGCCCATTCTCAAGGAATTTTTTTGACAGGATTTGGGTAATGTAGTTCAATGTGTAATGAAGAGATGAGATAAGGAAAAAATCTAAAAAAGGAAGTGATAAAACATGATAAAATTCAAGAAGGGCTTTACCTTAATTAAGCTCCTGGGGGTGGTTGCCATCATTGCCACTCTCGCAGCAATCCTGTTTCCAGTTCTTGGTAGAGCAAGAGAGGTGGCAAGACGCGCAGCCTGCACAAATGACTTGAGGCAAATTGGTATAGCTCTTCAAACTACAGGGGGTGCTTATACACAAGAAGATTTGAGGGCCAGATGGAGAAGAGACCTCATGGTGCTTGAAGGAGCTGAGTATGGAGTCTTTGCCTTTCGTATCCTGGGTAAAGATATCGAGATTCTCAGAAAAGTCTTAGCTGACTATCCACAGAGCAGCTTTGCCCCAGCCTGGCGGTTAGGCATAGCTACAAGGACTAACAAAATAGAGGATTTTCAGGAAGTTATTCGCAAGCATCCAGAGAGTCATTTCATCTCTGCCCTTGCCTATACCAAAATCGGTGAGATATATCGAGAAAAAGGGAAAGATGCAGAAGCCGAGGCAAGTTTTCAGAAAGCCCTTTCTCTTCTTGACAAGTGCATCATAAGTGAGCCCGAGAATGCAGTTTATAACTACTATAGGGCAATTATTAAACTTAAACAGAAAGGTGAAACTCTTCGGAACTGGAGGGACTGGGGGGAGTGGATGGAAACATATCCTTACGGCCGGCCGATGAATAGAGAAATCTTTTCTGAACTCAAGAGAGGGAGTGCCAAGGCCTACCTTTCCACCCCTTTTCTGGAAACAAAAAATGTGGCTAACACCCTAATCTTATTCCGCAGACCTTTAAAGCACTTGAGAGCTCAGGGATATTATTATGAGAAGAAGGGAGAGATTGATAAGGCTATAGAGACATACGAGGTGATGCTGAAAATAGGAAGACACTTTATGGATGAAAATCATAATCTGGCAGCAAAGTATATGGCTGGTTTCCCTATCTGGTTTACAGGCCGAGAACTCCTTAAGCAGCTTTTTGAAGAACACGGTATGATAGAGAGAAGAAAGGAATTAGAGATAGCCAATAAAGCAGTAGAAGAACGAAGGGACAAGACACATCTAATTCTTTCCCTTATGGGTCATTATTTCCGGGTAGCGATACTTAAAGACTTAAGCGGTTTACCGCCCAAGTTCCATGTGGACAAAGAAAAGACCATCAGAGGAGCGAGAGAAGAAGCCTTAGATTTAATAGAGAAGTACAATCTCATAAGAGATGAGAACCTGCAAGCGCGTATTATCATTTCATTTTTTCTCTCCAGGGTAGGAGGAGAAAGAGCTATGGCTATATTGAAAGAGGGGCTAAATGATAAGGACCCTTATGTCCGTTTTTTCGTACAAAAAAAGCTGGAGGGGTATTGACCACAAAATAACACATGGTTCATTTTAAGTTGAAATGGAGGTAGGCCATGAGTAATTATTACTCACTTTTGAGGTGCCGAAGCCTATAATATCTTGAAATAGCTGAGCTTATGCAAATTGGGTGTAGAAAGATTAAAAGGGTAAAATGAAAAATCAACAGAAAATGAACCATCTGCATAAAAAAGGAGAGTATTACATGGATTACGATATTAAGGATGTGAAATTGGCCAAAGCGGGGAAACTTCGTATTGAGTGGGCGGCGGGGCAGATGCCGGTGCTGAATTTAATCCGAAAGGAATTTGGGCGGAAGAAACCCTTTAAAGGAATTCGGATTGGGGCCTGCCTCCATGTGACGGCAGAGACGGCTAATCTTATGCTTGCCCTGAAAGCGGGCGGGGCATCTCCTTTTCTTTGTGCTTCCAATCCTTTAAGTACCCAAGATGAAGTAGCCGCCTCCCTGGTTAAAGATTACCGTTTACCGGTCTTTGCTATAAAAGGTGAGGATGATAAAACTTACTATAAGCACATAAATAAGGTGCTTGATTGCCAACCGCTCATTACCATGGACGACGGGGCAGATTTAATCTCCAATATCCACTCGCAAAGGAAAGAGTTAGCTGAAAACATTCTTGGGGGGACGGAAGAGACCACTACGGGAGTAATCAGGTTGAGAAGCCTGGAGAAAAAAGGGCTCCTTAAATTTCCTTTAATTGCTGTTAACGATACCCCCACCAAACACTTTTTTGACAATCGCTACGGAACCGGACAGAGCACCATAGACGGGATATTGCGGGCTACTAATGTTCTCTTGGCGGGAAGCACTGTGGTTGTCTGTGGATATGGCTGGTGTGGCCGGGGAGTAGCTTCCCGGGCTAAAGGAATGGGAGCTAAGGTGATTGTTACCGAGACCGAACCCCTGAAAGCTTTGGAAGCCGCTATGGATGGCCACCAGGTGCTGCCTCTTAAGCAAGCGGCCCGAGAGGGGGATATTTTCGTTACCGTTACCGGTGATATCGGGGTTATCAGGAAGGAACACTTCTCCTTGATGAAAGACGGAGCTATTTTAGCTAATGCCGGTCACTTTAATGTGGAGATAGATTTAGAAGCTTTAAGGGGATTGAGCCGCAAGAGAAAAAAAGTGAGAGAGTTCATTGAAGAATATACTCTCCCCAACGGGCGACGGATAAACCTCTTAGGGGAAGGGCGCCTGATCAATTTAGCGGCGGCTGAGGGACACCCGGCCGCAGTTATGGATATGAGTTTTGCTAATCAAGCCCTCTCGGCGGAGTTCTTAGCTCAGGAAGGTGGCAACTTAGAAAGAAAAGTTTATGCCGTTCCCTCACCCATAGACAAAGAAATTGCCCGCCTCAAACTCAAATCCTTAGGAATTCAGATAGATTCCCTCACTCGGGAGCAAAAAAAGTATCTCAGTTCCTGGGAAATAGGGACTTGAAAGAATAGGGTCCGAGGATTCCAGGGTTCATGGGTTCCAGGATTTATTTTCTAACGATTTTCACTTGAATCCTTGACCCCTAGAACCCTTTGCCGAACGGAGTGAGGCTTTACTTCCTGGCCCTGAAAATCAGAACCATCCCGATGGTGGCAAAGACGGCATTGGCCAGCCAGGCGCCAACGAGGGGGGGGAACATTTCCTGCCCGAGAAATTGTCCTAAGCGGAAAAAGGCTAAATAGACAAAGCCTATTCCTAAAGCTTTACCGAATCCGGCCATGAGCCCTCCTCGGCGGGTAGGGAGGGCAAAAGGTATTCCGAGGAGAACAATAATGAGGTTCATCAGGGGAAAAGAGAGTTTTGAATGAAGCTCTACCAGCTCTCTTTGCGGCCGGAATCCTCTTTTTTCTAATGTCCTTATACGCCCTCTTAATTCCCGAAAGCTCAGCTCTTTTTTTCTTCTCTCCCCGGCGAGAAAATCTTCAGGGTTTTCGGCAATATCAAGTTCCTTGATAAGCTCTGATCTGCCGGTGGGGACTCCTCTTTCATCGTATATTTTCCGAAATCCCTGCCGGAGAATCCAGCGACCATCCTGCCATTTAGCTTCCTCAGCATCAATTCTCAATTCTATAAAGCCCTGAGGGGAGCGTCTCAAAATCTGGAGCCCCTCCATAACCATTTCTTTCTTATCAAAAGACCTAATATAGAACATATTCCCGGCTTCTCCAAAAAACTGAATATTGCGAAGAAGCCTATCTTGTTCTCCTCTTCTCATTCTCTTCAACTCCTCCGTCCGGCGCGCGGCCGGGGGAACCCCTACCTCATTAACGAACAAAGTGAAAAGACTGATGAGGAAGCTTAGAACAAGCAAAGGAAGAATAGTCCGATAGAGACTAATTCCGCTGGCCTTCATGGCGGTAAGTTCATTGTTTTTACAGAGTGTCCCCAATCCGAAGAGAGTAGCTAGAAGCAGGGCCACCGGACCAATAATAATGAAGATCCCGGGTATCAGATGCAGGTAATAATCGATGATCATTGAGGCGGGCATCCTTGCATGGAGCCATTCATCGGAGTTAGCGAATAAATCCACTATTAAGTAGAGGGAAATGAAGACGAGCAGGGCCTTGAGGTAGACGGTGAGCAGGCTCCTTGCGAGATAGCGGTCAAGAATCCTCAATGTTCAATCCTCCTGGTGATGAGGAAGAACCCGACACTGCTTAAGAGAATAGTGGGTGTCCACATAGCCAGGGCGGGAGGAAGCACTCCTCTCTCCCCCAAGGATTCTCCTAACATCATCATGGCATAATAGAGGAGAATAAGAAGAAAGCTCCACCCAAATCCCCGGGATTTCCCTCCTTTTTTAACCATAACTCCCAAAGGAGCGCCGATAAGGATAAAGGTAAGACCGGCAAAGGAGAGAGAGAGTCGACGGTTAATTTCCGTTAAGAGAGGATAGACCCTCCGGCCATTAAGCTCTTTTATCTCTTCCCGTAATTCCTGAATAGTCATTTCATCGCGCCTCTTCCTTCTTGCTCTCTCCGCCGGCAGGGAAATATTAAAATAATATATGGAGAAGCTGGTCCGGCTATATTCGCCGGGGGCTCCTGGGTCGACCTCTTCTCTTATCCCTTCTATAAGCCTAAGGGTTATCTTTTGCCGGGCGGGGTCAGGGATTATCTCCCCTCTTTGGGCAAAGATAGTCAGAGGGATATCTTCTTCCCTCAATTGCCAGATGTGTACCCCCTGAAGAAGATTTCCCTCTACCTTTTCCAGAAACAATCTATACCCCTCAAAGTCTTTAATGAAAACCCTTTCCTGAAAGAGGAGGGCGGGTTTTTTTCTTCCCAGTTCCCGGGAAAGGACCTCAAAACGATATTCGGCCCGGGGAACAACGAGGCTATTCAGGTGAAGGGAGAGAAGGCTGAAAAGGAATCCCACCAGAAAAAGGGGAAGGAGGAGAGAGAAAACCTTTATCCCGCTAGCTTTCGTTGCTGTTATCTCATTATCCTGGGCTAACCTTCCCAGGCTGAGCATCGTGGCCGCCAGGGTGGCCATAGGAAGGGAATAAGAGAGAGAGAAGATGGGGATATAGACAATCAGTCTCCAGGCCGCCCTTCCTCCCTGAGCAGCTGTCTCAATGAGCTCAGGCATACTTCCTAAAAGAAGAATGGAGGTGAAGATGATAAAAGCCAGGAAAAAAAGAGGAAAAAATTCTTTAAGAATATACAGCCTGAGTGTCTTCATAGTAACTTTATTATATACCCTTCCCCCGGCCCCTGGCAAGGAAATCCTTGACCTCTGTAATTGAATATGTTATTGTATGCTACTGTGTCAATTAACTAAGGGTTCATTGTAGTTGCCCAATTTATTGGGCTTGACGTCGGGCTGAGGGGACTTGTCCCGGATGGACGGAGCGTTAGCTCGTAGAATCGGGACTGATCCCGGAGCGAGAGAGGAGGGTAAAATCATGACTCAACATTCGAGCTTGAAGGCTAGTGGTTCTAAAAGTAAACAGCGGAGAAATGTCCTGAAGCGGCCAGAGAGGATTAAGCTCCTGAGGGATAAGGGTAAATGGAAGGAAGAAGATAGAGTTTATGGTCTTCCCAAGGTGAAGCCGGAAGGTTAATTTCCCTCACTCCTGAAGACATCCCTCGATAAGATAATTCATAAGCTTATCTCGGTCTTCTTCATTAATGGATAGGAAAGATACCCCGACTCCATACCCATCCGAATTTTTCCCTTCTACCCAGACTACCTTAGCTAAAGCCTTAATCGGACGAGAAACGGCAGGAGTGTCTATCTCTAATAAAAGCTCGTGAGTTCCCTGAAGAAGCCCTTCCAGCAATTTCGGTTTCAGGAGAGGTGTCTCCAGGAACATTCCTCCCCCGCTGACATTCTTTGTTTTTACCTGATGGCTGACGATAGCTTTATCACCTTCGGCCCGGATAACCACTTTAAAGCGGACGGAAACAGCTTCTTTTAACTGGAACCGGATATAACTACGTCTCTCCGAGCGGATAAGCTTTTCTTTCTTCAATTTTTTTCCTCCCCTTTTTTTAAGGCTAACATAGATATTAATATTATGTCAAGAAAAAATTGTGGGATTGTCAAGACTATTGAGAAATGTCCTATTGCAAGGCCTATGATGATAAAAACCCTTCCCTATTTGGCCGC
>CAZGXS010000017.1:0-12178 GCA_964529935.1 uncultured bacterium
AGTGAATGGTAAAAAAGTAGATATACCTTCATTTATTGTTTCGGCTGGAGATGTAATTTCTTTAAAAGAAAAATCTCGGGAAAATAAAGCATATAAAAATAATTTTTTAGAAAAAGCATTCCACACCTTAAGTTATATTGAAATTGATAAAAAGAATTTTTCAGCAACTTTGCTTAAAAAACCAGAGAGAGATGAAATTCCTATTGACATAAAAGACCATTTAATAGTTGAGCTCTATTCTAAAATAATGTAATGATTGCAAAAGAAAATCTGGGTAATCGGTTTTCTGGAATTTGTATAATTAGATTGCCGAACGAAGTGAGACGTATCTTATTGGAGAAAATTCTAAAATGAAAGCCAAAGAATTACGGCAATTGACCCGGGAAGAGTTGGGAGAGAAAGAAGTTCATTTCAGAGAAGAATTTTTTAACCTGAGATTTCAGAAGGTAGCCGGGAAGTTAGAGAATCCTGCGAGAATGAAAGAGGTTAGAAGAACGATAGCCAGGATAAAGACTATTAAAAAACAGGGTTCAAGGATTCCAGGATTCTAGGATTCAAGTGTTTATTTATTAATATCTTCACTCGAACCCTCGAACCCTCGAACCCTATTTCAGGAGGGTTAAGTGAAAGAACGGGGACAGAGAAAAATGCGCTCAGGTAAAGTGGTCAGTGATAAGATGGATAAGACGATAGTGGTTGCCGTAGAAAGGTTGGTGAGACACCCTCTATACAAACGGGTAATCAGGAGAACGACTAAGTTTAAGGTAGATGATGGGAAAAATGAAGCCCTGATTGGAGATAAGGTGAAGATAGTGGAAACCAGGCCTTTGAGCAAAGAGAAGAGGTGGCGACTGGCAGAGGTTATAGAAAAGGGCAAGAGATGATTCAAATGCAATCTACATTGAATGTTGCTGATAATTCAGGAGCTAGGCGTTTATCCTGTATTAAGGTTCTGGGAGGAAGTCGGCGACGCTATGCCCGATTAGGAGATATAATAGTAGTTTCGGTTAAGGAAGCAATGCCCAGAGGGACAATTAAGAAAGGTGATGTGGTTAAAGCGGTTATCGTCAGGACGAGAAAAGAGATTAAACGCCCTGACGGCTCTTATGTAAAGTTTGACCATAATAGTGCCGTCATCATTGATGATCAGAAAAATCCAGTGGGAACGAGAATATTTGGGCCGGTAGCCAGGGAGCTGAGAGAGAAGAATTTTTCCAAGATAATTAGCTTGGCTCCGGAAGTAATATGAGAAAAACATAGAAAAAGAAGGGTTCAAGGGGTCCAGGATTCAAGGGTTCGAGTGAAGATATTAATAAACAACCACTTGAACCCTTGAACCCTTGAACCCTTGAACCCTTGAACCCTTGAACCCTATCCCGACCGCAGGGAGGGATATCTTAAGGATGATTATGCCAAAACTTCATGTTAAAAAAGGCGATATGGTCGTAGCCACCGCCGGCAAGGATAAGGGCAAAACAGGTAAGATTCTGTGGGTTTCCCCTCGGAAAGAGAGGGTTATCGTTGAGGGCATAAATTTCGTTAAAAAACATATCCGGGCCCGGCCCCCTGAACAACAAGGAGGCATTCTTAAACAGGAGGCCCCGATACATTTCTTCAATGTGATGCTCTATTGTCCAAAATGTAATCGAGGCAGTCGCTTGGGGCGAAGGAAGTTAGAGAATGGGACCAAGATTAGGTTTTGTCGACGATGTGATGAACAGATTGGGAAGGGATAGGATGGCTAGGCTAAAGGATAAGTACGAACAGGAGATTGTTTCTCAGTTGCAGGAAAAATTCAAACATAAGAATAGGTTTCAGGTTCCCCGACTTGAGAAAATTGTCATTAATGTTAGTATTGGGGGAGCCATAAGTGAGCCCAAATTCTTAGAGGCGGCAGAGGAGGAATTAGCTCTTATCACTGGGCAGAGACCAGTGGTAACCAAGGCCAGGAAGTCAGTGGCTGCTTTTAAGATAAGGGCGGGAATGTCCCTTGGCTGCAAGGTTTCCTTGAGAGGAAAAAGGATGTATGAGTTCTTCGACCGCTTAGCAAATGTTACCTTCCCTCGCGTCAGGGACTTTAGGGGTATATCTCCGACTTCCTTTGATGGCCGGGGTAACTTTACCCTGGGGATCAAGGAGCAGACAATCTTTCCTGAGATTGACTATGATAAGATGCCCCTGGTTCATGGAATGGATATTACTCTGGTAACCACAGCCAAAAACGATGAGGAAGCCAAGGAGCTCCTTCGCCTCTTGGGAATGCCTTTCCAATCTAACTAAGAGGCGGGAGGAATAGGGCGTCACACCTGTCTGTCGACAGGCAGAAAAGTATTGCCCTTGATTACACAGATTAACAGACAGATTACACAGATTATTTCAAAAGAAAAGCTGAATAATAGTAAAGGAATAGGGTGGGAAATTTTTATGGCTAAGAAAAGCTTGATTGAAAAGTCCAGGCGAGAACCGAAATATAAAGTGCGGAAATACAGCCGCTGTCATATCTGTGGTCGGCCGAGGGCTTTTATCCAGAAATTCCAGCTCTGCCGGATATGTTTCCGTAACTTAGCTCTCAAAGGTGAGCTTCCGGGAGTAATTAAGGCAAGCTGGTAACAAAGGACAGAGGACAGAGGACAGAAAAAAATCTGACTTTTGACTTCTGACATCTGACTTCTGACATCTGACTTCTGTGAAGAGGAGTGAAACTAATGAGTATGACCGATCCTATCGCTGATATGCTTACTCGCCTGCGAAACTCCAGCCGGGCTGGGCATGATAAAGTTGATATACCGGCTTCCTGGATAAAAAAGGAAATAGCCGTCATCCTGAAGAGGGAAGGATTTATAAAAAATTATAGGCTGATTGAGGATCGCAAACAAGGCATCTTAAGAATTTACCTTAAGTATAGATCTGGCCGTAAGGAGATGTTCAGTGGTCTCGAGAGGGTAAGCAAGCCGGGGTTAAGAGTCTACGCTAAGAAGGAAGAGATGCCCCGCGTATTGGGGGGAATAGGGATAGCCATCCTCTCCACCTCTAAGGGGATTATAACTGATGAAGAATGTCGCCAAAAAGGAGTGGGGGGAGAGGTGCTTGGCTATGCGTGGTGATCAGGCAATACAGATAAAATGACAAATGACAAAATCCAAATGACAAATAAAAAATCTTATAACTACAGAGGACACAGATTATCACTGTTTTCTTTACCATTTGGAATTAAGTAATTTATTTGGATTTTGACATTTGACATTTGGATTTAAATTCTTTTAATTTATTTGGATTTGAATTGATAAGAGGTAGAGAAGAATGTCTCGAGTTGGTAGAAAACCGATAAGTATTCTTGGCGGGGTTAAGGTTGCTGTTGAGGAGAATCTGGTTACGGTGGAAGGCCCGAAAGGAAAGCTATGTCGGATGTTATCACCACTGATGAAGGTGAGAATAGATGATAGTCGGATCCTCATAGAGCGAGTCTCTGACACTAAGCAGCAACGGTCCTTACACGGTCTTACCCGCACTCTAATTGCTAACATGGTGGAAGGGGTTATAGTTGGCTTTCAGAAGGCATTGGAGATACATGGGGCAGGTTATCGAGCTGAAGTAAAGGGAGAGAGAATAGTTTTGCGGATAGGGCTATCTCATCCTGTTAACTTCGATTTGCCGAAAGGTATTGAAGCTGAAGCAAAGAGAGAAGGACAGGTTACTAACATTAGGATAAGGGGCATTGATAAGGAGTTGGTGGGTCAGGTAGCCGCTCGTCTCCGGGCCCTTTATCCTCCCGAACCTTACAAGGGAAAGGGAATTAGGTACCTGGGAGAAACGGTGAGGCGCAAGGCAGGCAAGACAGCCGCTACTTAAATAAAGATAGGCACAAAGGAAAAGATAAAAGCCAAGTCAGGTTGTCAGGTTCACGGTTCGTTAGCTTATCTTCATTGTTTTTTAACCGTGAACGGTGAACCGCAGAACTTTGAACCTCAAGTAGTTATGTTTTTTTAACTTTGCGCTTCTGTGCCTGTTTGTACTGAAGGTGCGCTAATTTCTAGGGGAAAGGCGAGGATGTCAATAAAGCGGGACAAACGGTTAGCTCGGGACAGAAGGCATAAGAGGGCGCGGAAGAAGATATTTGGAACTGCTGCTCGGCCACGACTTAATGTGTTTAGAAGTTCTTGGAATATCTACGCTCAGTTGGTGGATGATGAAGCCGGGAGAACCACTTTAGCTATCTCCAGCTTATCTTCTGAACTTAAGGAGACAGTGAGATATGGAGGAAATGTAGAGGCCGCTAAATTGGTGGGGAAGGTTTTGGCCGGGAAGTGTCAGGAAAAGGGAATAGCGGAAGTCATCTTCGATCGAGGTGGTTATCTTTACCACGGTCGAGTGAAGGCCCTGGCTGAGGGAGCCAGGGAGGGGGGACTTAAGTTCTAAATACGAAATTAGTACACCTTTGGACGAACTTTCGACACTGATTTGATAGGATTCAAGGGAAATGCTTAAGGATTCAAGGGGTCAAGGGTTCAAGTGAAAAGCTTTAGAAAATAAATATTTGAATCCTCGAACCCTCGAATCCTCGAACCCTGTTAGGAGTAATATTTATGGCTAGGATTAATCCCAATCAGTTAAAATTGTTACCGGACAATGTGATTAAGATAAACCGCGTAGCTAAAGTAGTTAAAGGCGGGCGACGATTTAGCTTTACGGCCCTGGTGGTCGTTGGCGATGGCAAGGGATACGTTGGTTGCGGATTTGGGAAAGCTAACGAGGTTCCCTCGGCGATAAGGAAGGGGGCGGAAGTGGCTAGAAAAAACCTAACAGTCGTGCCTCTGTCCGGAAGGACGATTTCTCACCAGATAATTGGACACTTTGGGCCAGGAAAAGTTCTACTCAAACCGGCCTCGGAGGGGACTGGGGTGATCGCCAGTGGGCCGGTAAGAGCGGTCCTGGAGGCGGCCGGTATTAGGGATATCCTGACCAAATCCCTGGGTTCAAGCAATTCTGCCAATGTGGTGAGAGCCACTATGGAAGGCTTGAAGAAGCTTAAAGAGGTTCAGGAAACAGCAAAGGAACGCAGGAGAGCAATCGCAGATGAAACTAAACGAACTTAAACCTCAGCCCGGTTCCAAACATAGACGCAAGAGAGTAGGACGAGGTCCGGGATCTGGTCAAGGTAAGACTTCGGGGAGAGGACATAAGGGGGCGGGGGCGCGTTCCGGCGGGAAGGTGCACTCCGGTTTCGAAGGAGGGCAGATGCCGCTGGTGAGAAGGGTCCCCAAGAGGGGTTTCTATCACCTGAAGAAGAGAGAATATGTTCTGGTTAATGTTGAACACTTGAATCGGTTCAAAGCAGGAGAAAAGATTGCCTTGGAAGGCCTGAAGGAGATGGGGCTCATCAAAAGATCGAAAAACTTAGTCAAGATTTTGGGCAAAGGAGAACTGACCAAGAAGGGATTAGAAGTGACTGCCCATGCTTTCAGTCAGGGAGCTATTCACAAGATAAAAGCAGCCGGAGGGAAGGCAGAGGTCATTAAACATGCTTAGTGCTTTTAGAAATATTTTTCGGATACCGGATTTAAGGAAACGCATGCTCTTTACTGCTAGCCTCCTTATTGTCTTTCGGTTGGGTTGCCACGTACCCATTCCGGGGATTAATCGCATGGCTCTGGCTCTCTTCTTCGAGAGGATGGAGGGCACGCTTTTCGGGTTAGCAGATATGTTCGCTGGGGGGGCTTTATCCGGAGGAGCTATCTTCGGTTTAGGAGTTATGCCTTTTATCACTGCCTCCATCATTATGCAAATGCTCACGGCCGTGGTTCCCTTCCTGGAAAAATTGGCCAAGGAGGGGGAGGCGGGAAGGAAGAAGATCACTCAATATACTCGTTATAGCACGGTGCTTATTAGTATTGTCCAGGCCTTGATTATAAGCCGGGGTCTGGAAGCCCTTCAGGAAGGCGGCCATATGGTAGTGGCCAATCCGGGGTGGGGATTCCGCCTGATGACTATAATTACTCTGACCGCGGGAACGATTTTTGTCATGTGGTTAGGGGAACAGATTACCGAGCGGGGAATTGGCAACGGTATCTCTCTTATCATTACCGCTAATATCATTGCCAGTATTCCTCTGGCTATCCTCAAGGGTACTCGTATGCTTCGCGATGGGATGTTGCGTCCTGAGACGGCTTTTATCCTACTTATTCTTACTGTTCTGATGACAGCGGTGGTAGTCATTCTTACCCAGGCCCAACGAAGAATTCCCGTCCAGCATGCCCGACGGGTAGTAGGGAGGAAAGTTTATAGCCAGCAAGCAACTTATATTCCCTTGCGCCTTAACCAAGCCGGAATGATTCCGATAATCTTTGCCGTTTCTATTCTCCAGTTTCCTCTCTTCCTAAAGCAGGCCCCCAATGAATTCCTGCGAGCGATGGCTGACTTTCTTAGCGGGCCCCTGGTGTACAATATTCTTTATGCGATATTGATAATGTTCTTCTGCTATTTCTATACCGCTATAACCTTCCGTCCCCCGGAGTTAGCCGAGAACATGAAGAAGTATGGAAGTTTCATTCCCGGGATCAGGCCGGGTAAACTCACGGCCGATTACTTCTTTCATATTATGAACCGGATAACCCTAGTGGGAGCCCTGGGCCTGGCTTTTATCGCGATTATGCCCACGGTCATCTCTATCCGTTTGGGCCTGGGGATAGGAAGCCTCCTTACCAGTTTTGCCGGTGGGGCTGGCCTTATCATTCTGGTAGGGGTCATCCTGGATACCGTGAAGCAGATAGAATCGCATCTGTTGATGAGACATTACGACGGATTTATGAAGAAGGGCAAGATGAGGGCGAGAAGATAAAATAGAGAAAAGAAGGGTTCAAGGGGTCCAGGGAAAAAATTTGGAAGACATGCACTGGAACTCCGGAATCTTGGGGACCTATTAGTTTAAATACATCTAATCCTGAGAAATTCTGTGTCCTCTGTGGTTAAGAGGTTTAAGAGGTTTTTTTATGAAAATAGTATTATTAGGAGCGCCGGGGTCGGGGAAGGGAACGGAAGCCAGACTTTTGAGCGAGAAGTTAAGCATTCCTCATATTTCCACCGGGGATATCCTGCGTCAGGCGATAGCCAGGAAAACGCCACTAGGAGAGAAGGCAAGAAGCTATGTTGAAGGAGGAGGCCTGGTTCCCGATGAGGTGATGATCGGTCTGGTTGAGGAAAGGTTGGGGAAGGATGATTGCAAGAAAGGCTTCATCCTGGATGGTTTCCCTCGCACTTTAGCGCAAACTAAAAGCCTTCAGGAGATATTGGATGGACCCGGCTTCTCTCTGGATTTAGTCCTTCACCTGGAGGCTTCTCCAGAGGTTTTAGTGGAACGTCTGGCGGGAAGAAGGGTATGCCGGAAGTGTCAGGCTCTTTTTCATGTCCAGAACATGCCTCCGAAAAAGGAAAAGGTCTGCGATGGCTGTGGAGGAGAGCTTTATCAGCGTCCCGACGATATGGAGGAAGTAGTCAGGAATAGATTGAAAATCTATCAGTCTCAAGCGGAAGCTCTGCTTGAGTATTATCGGGAAAAAGGTCTTTTGCATAAGGTGGACTCAGAGAAGGGCCCACAAGAGACATTTGTAGAAATAGGGAAAGTAATTAAAAAGATAGAAGATGATTATTCTTAAATCTGATAGGGAGTTGAAATATATAAGGGAATGCAATCGGATTGTGGCCGAGGTTCACCAGATGTTGAGTGAGGCTATCCGTCCGGGAGTTACTACTGCGGAATTGGAGGAATTAGCGACTAAGTTAATCCGTGAAAGGGAAGCCGAATCCGCTTTTAAAGGCTACCGGGGGTTCCCCGGCTATATTTGTACCTCGGTTAATGAAGAGGTTGTTCACGGTATTCCTGGATCAAGGAAGTTAATGAACGGAGATATCATTAGCCTGGATGTAGGGGTGAAGAAGAATGGTTATTATGGAGATGCTGCGGTTACTTGGCCGGTGAGCACGGTTACGGAAGAGGTGAAAAAGTTATTAGAAGTTACCAGGAGTGCCCTTTATTTAGGTATAGACCAGGCGCGTGTGGGAAAGAGACTCTATGATATCTCCCATGCTATCCAGACGGAAGTGGAGGCAGAAGGATTCTCAGTAGTGCGAGATTTCGTCGGCCATGGAATCGGAGCGAAGATGCATGAGGAACCCCAGATACCAAATTTCGGGAAGGCTAATCGGGGGCCGCGCTTAAAGAAGGGGATGGTTCTGGCTATCGAACCTATGGTGAATATAGGAGGATATGAGGTGAAGGTTCTAAGTGACAACTGGACAGCGGTAACTAGAGATGGGAAGCTCTCGGCTCACTTCGAACATACTATTCTCGTAACCAGGGATGATCCCGAGATATTAACGGAAATAAATAACAGATAACAGATAACAGATAACAGATAACAGATAACAGATTACAGATATAATCCTATACCTGTCTTCTGTTTTCTGACATCTGTCTTCTGATTTTTGGAGGTGCAAGTTGCCTAAGGGAGAAGCTATAGAAGTGGAAGGGACGGTCGTTGAACCCCTTCCCAGTGCCATGTTTCGGGTGGAGTTAGAGAATGGGCATAAAGTCTTGGCCCACATCTGCGGCAAGATGAGAAAGTACTATATTAGGATTCTGCCTGGAGATAAGGTAAAGGTGGAATTATCCCCTTATGACCTTACCCGGGGGAGAATCACCTATAGATATAAATGATAAAACAGGCACAAAGTGGCAAAGGCACAAAGAAAGAAATGGAAGAAATAGATTTTACATCTTTTCAAAAAACTCTGTGCCTTAGTGCCTCTGTGCCTGTCCGCACGAAGGTGGGCTAATTCATAAAATTATGAGTTGCAAGTTGCTGATGAGGAGTTAAGGGGTTTCTATAATGAAAGTTCGCGCTTCGGTTAAAAAAATATGTGAAAAATGTAAGGTGGTGAAACGAAGAGGTATTATTCGGGTAATATGCTCTAATCCCCGCCACAAACAGAGGCAGGGATGAAAAGAAGGCACAAAGGCACAAAGTGGCAAAGGCACAAAGGTACAAAGGAAAGATAAAAGCCAGGTCAGGTTCACGGTTGCTCGCCTTATCTTCATTGTTTTTTTAACCGTGAACGGTGAACCGCGGAACTTTGAACCTTAAGTAGTTATGTTTTTTTAACTCTGTGCCTTTGTGCCTTAGTGCCTCTGTGCCTGTCGGTTAAGTTAAAACAGGAGGTTGAAATGGCCAGGATTGTGGGAGTTGATCTTCCTCGCGAGAAGAGAGCAGAGATTGGTTTGACCTATATCTATGGGATTAGCCGCACCTCATCGAATAAAATACTGAGGTTAGCCGCTATAAATCCTGATACGCGGGTGAAAAATCTAACGGAGGGGGAGATAAGCAGAATCTCCGCTATCCTCCAGAAAGATTATCGGGTTGAGGGTGATCTACAAAGGGAAGTATCCTCGAATATAAAGAGGCTGATAGAGATTGGTAGTTATCGAGGGCTGCGACATCGAAAAGGGCTACCGGCAAGGGGACAGAGGACGAGCACTAATGCTCGTACCTGCAAGGGAGCGAAAAAGACAGTGGGAATTAAGAGAAAGGGAGGCAAGTAACCTATGGTAGAGAAAAAGAAATCATCTCCCAGTAAAAAGAAGATAGTCCGGAATGTATCCAGCGGGATAGCCCACATTCAGGCAACTTTCAATAATACTATCATTACTATAACTGATGTGGAAGGTAATGTGATTGCCTGGGCAAATGCCGGCGCCGTGGGATTTAAGGGGTCGAGGAAGAGCACTCCTTTCGCGGCTCAAATGGCTGCCGCCGCCTCTGCCCGAAAGGCTATCGATCAAGGAATGAAAGAAATACTGGTATATGTTAAAGGTCCTGGTTCGGGTAGGGAAGCAGCTATTAGATCTTTACAGTCGGCAGGATTAGAGATAAGCGTTATCAAGGACGTTACCCCCATTCCTCATAATGGTTGCCGTCCGCCCAAGCGCAGAAGAGTATAAAATATAGTTTAAAGTTGAAAGTCAAAGCTTTCTGGGAAAGGAAAAAAGAGGCCAGGCAAACTCTCCGACTATGGATTACAGTTCCGGGAGAAGCAGAAGGTGCGTCGGATGTACGGGATTCTGGAGAGGCAGTTCCGCATCTACTTTTGTATGGCCGAGAGAAAGAGAGGAATTACCGGAGAGAATCTGTTGCAGATTCTGAAGAGGCGTCTGGATAATATCGTGCTTCGCCTCGGTTTTGCTCTTTCCCGGCGCCAGGCCAGACAGTTAGTCGGACATGGCTGTTCCTGTTCAGGAACAGTTAATCGTTGAGCTTTGCTCTCGGTAGTTTCTGCTTTAAGGTATAAACCACAGAGAAAATTGGAGGTAAAGATGAGCACAAAGTGGAAAGGGTTAGAGATTCCTCGAAAACTAAGGTGGGATGAGGAGACCTTAAGTCCAACTTATGGCAAATTTGTCGCTGGGGCTCTTGAGCGAGGATATGGGATGACCATTGGAAACAGCTTGCGTCGGGTTCTCCTCTCCTCCTTGAAGGGAGCGGCAGTCACTTCGGTCAGGATCGAAGGTGTCTTACATGAATTCTCTACCGTTCCCGGAGTGATCGAGGATATCACGGAAATTATTCTTAATTTGAAGCAACTTATTATTAGACTTCACGGAGAGAAATCAAAGACCATCCGCATTAAGGCCAAGGGACAAAGGGAAGTTCGAGCAGCCGATATCATCAAGGATAATCAGGTAGAGATCCTTAATCCCCATCTGCATATCGCTACCTTAAACAAGGAAGGAAGGCTGGAGGTGGAGATAGAAGTAGATTCAGGAAAAGGGTATGTCTCAGCAGAGGAGAACAAAAATAAGGACCAATCTATCGGGGTTATTCCCGTTGATTCTATCTTTGGTCCGGTAAAGAAAGTAAATTATAACATAGAGCCTGCCCGCGTTGGCCAAGAGACCGATTACGACCAACTGATTCTGGAGATCTGGACCGATGGTAGCTTTTCCCCTCAGGAATCCGTGGAATCAGCGGCTGAAATTCTAAAGAAACATTTTGCCATGTTCGCTGCTCCTGGCGAGGAGATAGAGGAAGAGGATAAGGGGATCAGCGAAGAGGAGAAAAAACGTCAGGAGTATCTGAAACAGAATGTCAGCGAGTTGGAGTTATCCGTTCGTTCAGCTAATTGCCTCAAGGTAGCCAGGATTCAGACCATTGAAGAGCTGGTTCACAAAAATGAGGCAGAGATGTTAAAATACCCCAACTTCGGCAAGAAATCTTTGGCCGAGATAAAGGAAATTTTAGCCGAGATGGGGCTTTCTCTGGGAATGAAAGACAGTGGAAAGTTGAAAGTGGAAAGTTGAAAGCTTGGGGGAGAAGAAGATGCGTCATCGAAAGTCAGGGCGAAAATTAGGACGAAGGAAAAGTCATCGAAAGGCTTTATTAAGCAACTTGGTTAGAGCTCTCTTTGCCGAGGAAAGGATAAAGACGACAGAGGCCAAAGGCAAGGAGCTTGTGAGCCTTGCCGATCGACTGATAACTTTAGGCAAGAAAGGTGAGCTTGCGGCTCGACGGGAGGCGGCTCGGGTAATGAGAGATAAGGGGATTTTGTCCAAGCTCTTCAACGAGATTGCTCCTCGCTTTACGGAGAGACAGGGAGGTTACACCCGTCTCATCAAACTCTCCCCTCGCCTGGGGGATGCAGCCTTGCTGGTGCAGGTAGAGCTAGTAGTAAGAGAAGAAGATGAGAAGGAAAAGGTAGAAAAGGTGGAAAAGAGGAAAAAAGCAACTGCTTAACCTTAGAAGTAACAGCTAAACATCATTGGAAGTGGAGATGTTGGAAATAGAGGGATAGTTTTAGGTTAGTGGATTTTCAATCTTGCGCAGGTTAAAACCTGCTAATCCAGTTAGAAGTAGCAGGCTTTAATCTGCGTTATTTTGTTCTGATGGCTAAGTTGGATAGGGTTCATCTGCCTCTTGACTGTGGGGGTGGGCGAGCCCTTTTTTATTTCTTCTTGCTAAAGCGAGGATGACAAGGTATATTATAGACTGTTACGAAATTCGTTCCAGTCTATGATTACACAGATTTTGAAAAGATTACACAGATTAATAATTTCCCCTGAACCCTTAGCTTTGAAGGAGCATATCTTAACATTTGGATTTTGGATTTAAAAGATTTATTTGGATTTTGA